>NZ_JAWOAI010000125.1:0-21277 GCF_033194735.1 Streptomyces sp. W16 | reverse complement strand
GCCGGCCGCGGCGGCCTGCTTGCGGAGCGGCGAGGTCAGGTGGTGGACCTCGGGGTACGCGGCGGGGGCGTACGGGCCGTGCTCGCGCATGAAGCGGTTGACCAGGCCGCGGGCCGGGCGGCCGGAGAACGCGCGGGTCAACTCGGTGCGCGTGAAAAGGGGGTTGGTGAGTGCCTGCTTGTGCACGACGTTCGCCGCGGACTCGGGGGTGGCGAGGAACGCCGTGCCGAGCTGGGCCGCGCTCGCGCCCGCCGCGAGGGCGGCGGCGATCTGGCTGCCGCGCATCAGACCACCGGCGGCGACGATCGGGAGAGACACCGTCTCGCGGATCTGGGCGACCAGGGAGAGCAGGCCGATGCCGGAGCCGTCGTTCTCCGGGAGGTCGCGGTGGGTGCCCTGGTGGCCGCCTGCCTCGACGCCCTGCGCGATCACCGCGTCGGCGCCGGCCCGCTCCACGGCGAGGGCCTCCTCGGCGGTGGTGGCGGTGACGAGGGTGAAGGTCCCGGCCCGGCGCAGCGAGTCCAGCACCTCACGGGTGGGGACGCCGAAGTGGAAGGAGGCGAAGGACACCGGGTTGTCGAGCAGCACGGACAGCTTCGCGTCGTAGCCGTCCTCGCGACCGCTGTCCGGGTCGCCGAGCTCCGTGTCGTACCAGGCGGCCTCGCCGGCCAGCTGGTGGGCGTAGACGTCCACGGCGGCCTTGTCCGCGTACTCGGGCTGCGGCATGAAGAGGTTCACGCCGAAGGGGCGGGCCGTCAGGCTCCGCAGCTGCTTGATCTCCTGGTACATGCCGTCGGCGGTCTTGTACCCGGCGGCGAGGAACCCCAGCCCGCCGGCCTCGGACACGGCAGCCGCGAGGCGCGGTACGGAGACACCGCCCGCCATGGGGGCCTGCACGATCGGATGAGGGAAGAGATCGGTCAGTGCGGAGGACATGACGGCATGTTGTCACGTCCTCCGAACAAGTCCGAATCCGGCCTTCCGCCCGGCATAGGACAGGTGCATGCCCAGGCGGAGACCGATTCGACGACCGGTTCAGCGGCCGTTGAACGCGTCCTTCAGACGGGAGAACAGGCCCTGCTGCCCCGGCTGGAACGTCCCCATGGGCCGCTCCTCGCCGCGCAGCTTCGCCAGCTCCCTGAGGAGGCGTTCCTGCTCCACGTCGAGCTTGGTCGGGGTGGTGACCTCGACATGCACGATGAGGTCGCCCCGGCCGCCGCCGCGCAGATGCGTGATGCCCCGGGTGTGCAGCGGGATCGACTGGCCGGACTGGGTGCCCGGCCGGATGTCGACCTCCTCCATGCCGTCCAGCGTCTCCAACGGCACCTTCGTGCCCAGGGACGCGGCCGTCATGGGAAGCGTGACCGTGCAGTGCAGGTCGTCGCCGCGGCGCTGGAACATCGCGTGCGGCAGCTCGTGGATCTCGACGTACAGGTCACCGGCGGGGCCGCCGCCGGGGCCGACCTCGCCCTCGCCCGCGAGCTGGATCCGCGTGCCGTTGTCCACACCGGCCGGGATCTTCACCGTCAGCGTGCGCCGCGAGCGGACGCGGCCGTCACCGGCGCACTCCGGGCACGGTGTCGGCACGACGGTGCCGAAGCCCTGGCACTGCGGGCAGGGGCGGGACGTCATGACCTGGCCCAGGAAGGACCGGGTCACCTGCGACACCTCACCGCGACCGCGGCACATGTCGCACGTCTGGGCGGAGGTGCCCGGGGCCGCGCCCTCACCGTTGCAGGTGTTGCAGACGACGGCCGTGTCGACCTGGATGTCCTTCGTGGTGCCGAAGGCCGCCTCGTCCAGCTCGATTTCGAGCCGGATCATGGCGTCCTGGCCGCGGCGGGTGCGCGAGCGCGGTCCGCGCTGCGACGCCGTGCCGAAGAACGCGTCCATGATGTCCGAGAAGTTCCCGAAGCCGCCCTGACCGAAGCCGCCCGCGGCACCGCCCGCCTGCGAGAGGGGGTCGCCGCCGAGGTCGTAGACCTGCTTCTTCTGCGGGTCCGAGAGCACCTCGTAGGCGGCGTTGATCTCCTTGAACCGCTCCTGGGTCTTCGGATCCGGATTGACGTCCGGGTGCAGCTCGCGCGCGAGCCTACGGAAGGCCTTCTTGATCTCATCCTGCGACGCGTCGCGACGCACGCCGAGAACGGCGTAGTAGTCCGTGGCCACTTAGGACTCCGCCAGGATCTGTCCGACGTACCGTGCCACTGCGCGTACCGCTCCCATCGTTCCCGGGTAATCCATGCGGGTCGGTCCGACCACGCCGAGCTTGGCGACTGCCTCGCCGCCCGAACCGTAGCCGACCGACACCACCGACGTGGAGTTGAGTCCCTCGTAGGCGTTCTCATGACCGATCCGTACGGTCATGCCCGAATCCCCCGCCTCACCAAGCAACTTGAGGAGGACGACCTGCTCCTCCAGCGCTTCCAGGATGGGGCGGATGGTGAGGGGAAAGTCATGTCCGAAGCGGGTGAGATTGGCGGTGCCGCCGATCATCAGCCGCTCCTCGGTCTCCTCGACGAGAGTCTCCAGGAGGGTGGAGAGCACCGTCGCGACCGTGCCGCGGTCCTCGTTCTCGAAGGCGTCCGGCAGGTCCTGCACGAGCTGGGGTACGTCCGCGAAGCGGCGGGCCGCGATCCGGCTGTTGAGCCGCGCGCGCAGATCCGCGAGCGAGGACTCCCCGAAGGGCGCCGGGCAGTCCACCATGCGCTGCTCGACCCGCCCGGTGTCCGTGATCAGCACGAGCATCACGCGCGCGGGGGCCAGCGACAGCAGCTCCACGTGCCGGACGGTCGAGCGGGTCAGCGAGGGGTACTGCACGACGGCGACCTGCCGGGTGAGCTGCGCGAGCAGCCGTACCGTACGGCCCACGACGTCGTCGAGGTCGACGGCGCCGTCGAGGAAGTTCTGGATGGCCTTGCGCTCGGGGCCGGTCATCGGCTTGACGCCGGCGAGCTTGTCGACGAACAGCCGGTAGCCCTTGTCCGTGGGGATGCGTCCGGCGCTGGTGTGCGGCTGGGCGATGTACCCCTCGTCCTCCAGGGCCGCCATGTCGTTGCGCACGGTCGCCGGGGAGACGCCGAGGCTGTGCCGCTCGGTGAGCGCCTTGGAGCCCACCGGCTCCTCGGTGCCGACATAGTCCTGGACGATGGCGCGCAGCACCTGGAGCCTGCGTTCGCTGAGCATCGCGCACACCTCCAGTTCTGGTCGCCTTTGTCGCCGCTTGTCGCGAGCCCGCCCTTTCCTGGCACTCTGTGCGCGTGAGTGCCAGCCGTTCCCCGGCCAGTGTACGGCCGTGAGGTACACCCCGGGCAAGGCCGGTCCTGCGATGTCACGCCATAGGTGCCGTCACCGTTAGCGTCGCTGCATGACGGTGACTTGGGAAGAGGCGGGGTGGGAGCGGCTGGCCGCCGGGGTGGGCCGGTGCCGGCTGCCTGGCTGGGACTGCACGGTCGGTCTGGTCGTCGGGGAGGGTTCGGCGCTGATGATCGACGCCGGGTCGGGTCTCGCGGAGGGCGCGCGGTTGCGCGCGGAGGCGCAGGCGCTCGCCGGGCACGCTGTGACCCATCTCGCGCTCACCCACCCGCATTTCGACCATGTCTTCGGGGCGGCGGAGTTCGCGGACGCGGAGGTGTTCGGTGCGGTGGGCGTGGAGCGGGTGTTGACGGACGAGCGGGAGGCACTCCGTGGGGACGCGGTCGAGAACGGCCTCCACGCGCGCGTGGCCGACGAGGCCGTGGCCGCTCTGGCCCACCCGCGTCACCTGGCCTTTGTCGCCGTCCCGGACGAGTGGACGCTCTCCCTGGGCGGCGACCGCCAGGTCCTGCTGGTGAACGCGGGCCCGGGTCACACGTCCCACGATCTCGCGGTCGTCGTCCAAGGCGTCCCGGGCTCCCCGCCGGTCGTCTTCTGCGGCGACCTGGTCGAGGAGTCCGGCGATCCCCAGGCGGGGCCCGACGCCGTACCGTCGCACTGGCCCGCCGCCCTGGACCGGCTGCTCGGCCTGGGCGGGGAGGACGCGCTGTACGTGCCCGGTCACGGAGCGGTGGTGGACGCGGGGTTCGTGCGGGCCCAACGGGACGCGTTGGCAACGCGTTTCGGCGTGTCGCGGTGACGCCTCCTGGCCTTCTCCTATCGTCATCCGAATGCGCCAGTACTCCGCCGACCTGACCCCGCCGTGGAAGAAGCCGAAGCCCGTCCCCGAGGTCCCCGCGGAAACGGGCCTGGTGGTCGAGGAGCCGGGCACCGGTTTCTGCGGCGCGGTGATCCGCTGCGAGGCCGGCACGGTCACCCTGGAGGACCGCTTCGGCAAGCACCGGGTGTTCCCCCTGGAGCCGCGCGGCTTCCTCCTGGAGGGCAGGGTCGTGACCCTGGTCAGGCCGGTGTCGAGTCCGCTACGGCCCACTCGTACGGCATCCGGTTCGGTGGCCGTTCCCGGTGCACGCGCGCGTGTGGCCCGCGCCGGGCGGATCTACGTCGAGGGCCGGCACGACGCGGAACTCGTCGAGCGGGTGTGGGGCGACGACCTGCGCATCGAGGGTGTGGTGGTCGAGTACCTGGAGGGCGTCGACGACCTGCCGGCCATCGTGGCGGAGTTCGCCCCGGGCCCGGACGCCCGCCTCGGCATCCTGGTGGACCATCTGCTCCCCGGCACCAAGGAGTGGCGCATCGCCCAGTCCGTCACCAGTGAGCACGCCCTCGTCGTCGGCCACCCCTACATCGACATCTGGGAGGCCGTGAAACCGTCCTCCGTGGGCATCGCCGCCTGGCCCCGGATCCCGCACGGACAGGACTGGAAGACGGGGGTGTGCCGGGCGCAGGGTTGGCCGGAAAACACCGGTGCGGTGTGGCAGGCGATTCTGGCCAAGGTCCAGTCCTACAAGGACCTGGAGCCGGAACTGCTGGGGCGGGTCGAGGAGTTGATCGACTTCGTCACGGACAGCGGTGAGGCCTGACCTTCTCGTAGGTGGCGAATTCGCTGGTGTCCAGTTCGACACCGATGGGCTCCAACGGTGTGAGGCTCACTGGGCTCATCGAGGATCGCTACTCGCTGGCTCTGAAGCCGTCTCCAGCAACGCCGGGGAATCTGGTCCTGAACCGCTGCCCCGAGTGATCAGTCCACCAGGTCCCGTACCACCGCGTCCGCCAGCAACCGCCCCCGCAACGTGAGCACGGCGCTCCCCTCCTCGTACGGCCCCGCCTCCAGCAGCCCGTCCCCCAGTGCCCGGCGCGAAGCCGCGAGCCCCTCCGGGTGGAGCAGGTCCAGCGGGGCGCCCTCCCGGAGTCGTAGCTCCAGCAGGATGCGTTCCACCCGGCGGTCCTCCGCGGAGAGGATCTCCCGGCCCGCGCCCGGGGAGCGGCCGGCCGCCAGTGCCCCCGCGTACGCGCCGGGATGCTTCACGTTCCACCACCGCACTCCGCCGACGTGCGAGTGCGCTCCGGGGCCCGCGCCCCACCAGTCGGCGCCGCGCCAGTAGAGCTCGTTGTGCAGACAACGGCCGGATTTCGACGTCGCCCAGTTGGACACCTCGTACCAGTCGAAGCCCGCCGCGGACATCACCTCGTCCGCGATGAGGTACCGGTCGGCGTGCACGTCGTCGTCCGTCATCGGGACCTCGCCGCGGCGGATCCGGCGGGCCAGCTGGGTGCCCTCCTCGACGATCAGGGCGTAGGCGCTGACGTGGTCGGGGCCCGCGCCGAGGGCCGCGTCGAGCGAGGCCCGCCAGTCGTCGTCCGTCTCGCCCGGGGTGCCGTAGATCAGGTCGAGGTTGACGTGTTCGAAGCCGACCGCGCGGGCCTCGGACACGCAGGCCTCGGGGCGGCCGGGGGTGTGGGTGCGGTCCAGGACCTTCAGGACGTGCTGTTTCGCGCTCTGCATGCCGAAGGAGATCCGGTTGAAGCCGCCCTGGCGGAGGGTCGCGAGGTAGGCCGGGTCGACCGACTCCGGGTTGGCCTCCGTGGTGATCTCCGCGTCCGGGGCGAGGCCGAACTCGTCGCGGATCGCGCCCAGCATCCGTACCAGATCGCCCGCCGCCAGCAGCGTGGGCGTACCGCCGCCGACGAAGACCGTGCGGACCGGGCGCGGGTCGTCGCCGAGGACCTTGCGGGCCAGGCGGACCTCGTCGATCAGGGTGTCCGCGTAGTTGTCGCGGGAGGCCAGCACTCCGCCCGTGCCGCGCAGCTCGGTCGCCGTGTAGGTGTTGAAGTCGCAGTAGCCGCAGCGGGTCGCGCAGTACGGGACGTGCAGATAGAACCCGAGGGGGCGGTCGGCCGATCCGGCGAGCGCCTGTGCGGGCAGGGCGCCGTCGTCGGGGACGGGATCGCCGTCGGGGAGTGCGGAAGGCATGCCCTCCATTGTCCAGCACCGGCGAGGACTACTCGGCCTGCAGCACCAGCAGCGCCATGTCGTCCTCGGGCGGCCGACCGCCGAACTCGTGCACCAGCCGCTTGATCCGCTCCGCGATCAGCTCGGCGCTCAGTCCCGCGCACCCGGCGAGCGCGGTCGCCAGGCCGTCGCCGTCGTCGAACTGGACGGAGCCGGAGCGGCGCTCGGTCACCCCGTCCGTGACGCACAACAGGCTGTCGCCCGGATGCAGTTCGAAGGTCTCGCTGGTGTAGGTGACGTCCTCGATGACGCCGAGGAGGGTCTGTGGGCGGGCGGTCGTGGCGACGGAGCCGTCCGGTCCGAGGAGCAGTGGCAGCGGGTGTCCGGCGGAGGCGAGGGTGCAGCGGACGCCGCCGTCGAAGGGGACCAGCTCGCCGTAGAGGAGGGAGAGGAAGCGGGGGCCGTCGCCGACCGGGCCCGGCATGCCGCCCGCGGCGACCAGGGCGTGGGCCGCGGCGTCGGCGGCCTCGGTGGCGTCGTCGAGGAGGAGCTGGTTGAGACGGTCGAGGACGTCGGCGACGCGGTAGCCCTCGCGGGCGAGGAGGCGTAGCCAGGGGCGGGCGAGGCCGATGACCACGGCGGCCTCGGGGCCCTTGCCCTGGACGTCGCCGAGGGCGAAGCACCAGCGGCCGTCGCCGGCCGGGAACAGGTCGTAGAAGTCGCCGCTGGGGCCGCCCTTGTCGCAGGGTTCGTAGACGAGGGCGCTGTGCACGCCGGGGATCTCGGCGACGGCGCCGGGCAGCAGGCCGCGCTGGAGGACGCGGCTGATGGTGACCTGGCGGGCGTACTGGCGGGCCGCGCCGATGGCGAGCGCGACGCGGCGGCTGAGGTCCTCGACGAGGCCGGTGACCTCGTCGGGGAAGCACGGCAGCCCGGACCGTCCGATGACCAGGGTGCCGAGCGGACGGCCGCCCGCGATCAGCCGGTACGCCAGTGCCGCGCCGTGGGTGCCGTGCGGGCCGAGGGCGTCGGCGGGCCAGGGGTAGGACACGGGTCGCAGCGAGTCCTGCGGGCGGGGCGGGTGCTTCTCCAGGGCGCCGCGCAGTTCCTCGATGCGGTTCTCGCTGCCGTGCCAGACCCGGGCGAGGCGCGGTCCGGCCCCGGCGTCCTCGCTCCAGCCTCCTCCACTCTCGGCTCCGCTCGACCGGGGGGACCCCCACCGGCCCATCACCTCGTCCTCCAGCCATACGGCGCACCAGTCGGCGAGTCTCGGCACGATGAGCTGTCCGGCGAGCGCGGCGACCAAGTCCTCGTCGAGCTGTCCGGCGAGGAGGTCGGAGGCCTCGGCGAGGAAGGAGAGGGCGCCGCGGCCGAGCCAGTCCCGGTCGCGTTCGGCGCGCTGGGGTTCGGGGGCGAGGATCTCGGCGACGCGCAGACCGCGTTCCCCGGCGTACGTCTCCAACTCCTCGGCGACCGGGCTGCCTTCGGCGGGCAGGCGGGCCCAGACGGTCTTGGTGCCGGTGCGGTAGGTGACGCCCCAGGACTCGGCGAGCGTGGCGACGAGCCGCAGTCCGCGCCCGAACTCCGGTGTCTCGTACGCCGGTTCGCTGCTGTTGTCGCGCGGGGCGCGGGAGGGGTGGTGGTCGGCGACCTCCACGACGACGGACCGGTCGTCCTCCAGCCGACAGACCAGCTCGACGTCCGTACCGGCGTGTACGACGGCGTTGGTGACGAGTTCGCTGACGACGACCATCGCGTCGTCGGCGAGCCGGACGGTGAGGTGTTCGGCACCGGGCAGGGCGAGTTCGGTCCACTCCTGGAGCGCGGCACGCACCAGGCCGCGGGCGGAGCCGGGCGCGAGGGGGCTTCCGGAGAGCGTGGCGCGCATGGTCGTGCGCGGGTCCGCGCCGTGGTGCGCGGGCGCATCGGGAGCGCGCGAAGTGGTCTCCCGTTGCGTCGGAATTGCCCCCATGCACAGCTCCCCGAGCAGATCGGACGAATACGCCTCGGTCGATGCGGACAGAGTGACAGACTGACCGCGGCCATAAGCGCCGAGTTACCGAAGTGGGCCGCCATGAGTGAGAACAGTGCTACGCGTGTGCTCGAAGACGGACACAAAGAGGACTGGATTCGAGCATCGGATCTCCGCCCTCTGTTCGCCGTGATGACGGCGGCGCGCGACGGCGACTTCACGAAGGCACCGGAGACGGGTCACGGCATGGTGGCCGAACTGACCGCCGCCTTCAACCAGATCATGGACCGCAGCACCCACTTCAACTCCGAGACGCAGCGCGTCAAACGGGAGCTGATCCGCCACGGCCGCCTCGACGAACGTCTCTCCGCGAGCCCCGGCCAGGGCGGCTGGACCTCCCGCGTCAACGACGTCAACCAGCTCCTCGACGCCCTGGTCGCCCCGGCCGCCAACGCGACCCGGGTACTGGACGCGGTGGCGGGCGGCGATCTGACCCAGCGGGTCGATCTGCACGACGGCAGCAGGGAGTTGCGCGGTGACCTACGGCGCCTCGGCCGGGCCGTGAACAAGATGGTGGACCAACTCTCCCTGTTCACCGGGGAGGTGACCCGGGTCGCCCGCGAGGTCGGCACCGAGGGCAGACTCGGCGGGCGGGCCAAGGTGCAGGGCTTGTCGGGCAGTTGGCGGGACGTGACCGAGGCGGTCAACACGATGGCGTCCCGGCTGACCGCGCAGGTGCGGGACATCGCCCTGGTGACGACGGCGGTGGCGCGCGGCGACCTCACGCGCACGGTCACCGTCGAGGCGACCGGCGAACTGCTCGAACTGAAGCTCACCGTGAACACGATGGTCGACCAGCTCTCCGCGTTCGCCGACGAGGTCACGCGCGTCGCCCGCGAGGTCGGCACCGAGGGCCAGTTGGGCGGGCGGGCGCAGGTGCGGGGCGTGTCCGGCGTGTGGAAGGACCTCACGGACAACGTCAACTTCATGGCGTCGAACCTGACTTCGCAGGTGCGGAACATCGCCCAGGTGACGACGGCCGTGGCGAACGGTGACCTGTCGCAGAAGATCACCGTCGACGCGCAGGGCGAGATCCTGGAGCTGAAGTCGACCATCAACACGATGGTGGACCAGCTCTCCGCCTTCGCCGACGAGGTCACACGCGTCGCCCGCGAGGTCGGCACCGAGGGCAACCTCGGCGGACGCGCCCAGGTGCGTGGCGTCTCCGGGGTCTGGAAGGACCTCACCGACAACGTCAACTTCATGGCGGACAACCTGACTTCGCAGGTCCGCAACATCGCACTGGTGTCGACGGCGGTCGCGCAGGGCGACCTCGGCAAGAAGATCACGGTGGAGGCGAAGGGCGAGATCCTGGAGCTGAAGTCCACGATCAACACGATGGTCGACCAGCTCTCCGCGTTCGCGGACGAGGTGACGCGTGTGGCGCGCGAGGTCGGCACGGAGGGCAACCTCGGCGGTCAGGCGCAGGTGCGGGGCGTGTCCGGGGTCTGGAAAGACCTGACGGACAACGTCAACTTCATGGCCCTGAACCTGACTTCACAGGTACGGAACATCGCCCAGGTGACGACCGCCGTCGCCAACGGCGACCTGTCGAAGAAGATCACCGTCGACGCGCGCGGCGAGATCCTCGAACTCAAGGACACCGTCAACACGATGGTGGAGCAGCTGCGCGCCTTCGCCGACGAGGTGACCCGGGTGGCCCGCGAGGTCGGCACCGACGGCCGACTCGGTGGCCGGGCCCAGGTGTTGGGCGTCTCGGGTGTCTGGCGGGACCTGACCGACAACGTCAACTACATGGCCGACAACCTGACTTCACAGGTGCGGAACATCGCCCAGGTCGCCACCGCCGTGGCGCAGGGCGACCTGTCGAAGAAGATCGACGTGGACGCGCGCGGCGAGATCCTGGAGCTGAAGACCACCATCAACACGATGGTCGACACCCTCTCCTCCTTCTCCTCCGAGGTCACCCGGGTGGCCCGCGAGGTCGGCTCCGAGGGCCAACTCGGCGGCCAGGCACGGGTGGAGGGCGTCTACGGCACCTGGAAGCGCCTGACGACCAACGTGAACGAACTCGCACTGAACCTCACCACGCAGGTCCGCGCGATCGCCGAGGTGGCCTCCGCGGTGGCCCAGGGCGACATGTCCCGCTCGATCACGGTGGAGACCCAGGGCGAGGTCACCGAGCTCAAGGACAACATCAACCTGATGGTGGCCAACCTCCGCGAGACGACCCGCGCGAAGGACTGGCTGGAGTCCAACCTGGCCCGCCTCGCCGCGCTGATGCAGGGGCACCGGGACCTGATGGAGGTCGCCGACCTGATCCTGCGCGAGCTGACCCCGCTGGTGAACGCCCAGTACGGGGCGTTCTTCCTGGCCGATCCCGACGAGGACAGCCTGCGAACGGCCATCCCGGCCAAGGGACTTGCCTTCATCGCCGGGTACGGGTCGGCGCAGGGCGCGACCGTCGACACGGGCGGGATGCCGGTGCACGGTCTGGTCCGGCAGGCGGCGCGGGAGAAGAAGCGGATCCTGGTGGAGGAGGCCCCACCGGACTACATCAAGATCAACAGCGGTCTCGGGGAAGCCGCCCCGGCGAGCGTGGTCATCATCCCGATCATCTTCGAGGACAAGCTCCTCGGCGTGATCGAACTGGCCTCCTTCTCCCGCTTCTCAGACGTCCACCTGGCCTTCTTCGACCAGTTCGTGAACACCATCGGCGTCGCGATCAACACCATCATCGCCAACTCCCGCACGGAGTCCCTGCTCGGCGAGTCCCAACGGCTCGCCCAGCAGCTGCAGGAACGTTCGGACGAACTCCAGAAGCAGCAGGCCGAGTTGCAGCGCTCCAACGCCGAACTGGAGGAGAAGGCGGCCCTGTTGGCGACCAGCTCCCAGTACAAGTCGGAGTTCCTGGCGAACATGAGCCACGAGCTGCGCACCCCGCTGAACTCGCTGCTGATCCTCGCCCGGCTGCTCTCCGACAACCCGGACGGCCATCTCACCGACCAGGAAGTGCAGTTCGCGACCACGATCCACCGCTCCGGCTCGGACCTGCTCCAGCTCATCAACGACATCCTCGACCTGTCGAAGATCGAGGCCGGCCGGATGGACGTACGCCCCAAGCGCCTCCCCCTCATCAAGCTCCTCGACTACGTCCACGCCACGTTCCGCCCGCTCACCTTGGACCGGGGGCTCGCCTTCGAGGTGTCGGTCGGCGAGGACGTACCGCGCGAGATGTGGTCGGACGAGCAGCGGCTCCAGCAGATCCTGCGCAACCTGCTGTCCAACGCCATCAAGTTCACCGCCACCGGCCGGGTCGAACTCCGCGTCAACCGGGTCAAGGACCCCGACCACCGCTACTCCCACGACAGCGACGAGGTCATCGCGTTCGCCGTCTCCGACACCGGCATCGGGATCGCCGCCGAGAAACTCCCGGTGATCTTCGAGGCGTTCCAGCAGGCCGACGGCACGACCAACCGCAAGTACGGCGGTACCGGCCTCGGGTTGTCGATCAGCCGGGAGATCTCCGGGCTGCTCGGTGGCCGTATCGTCGCGGAGAGCGAGCCGGGCTGCGGTTCGACCTTCACGCTGTACGTCCCCGTCGTCAGCCCCGGTCACGCGGCGACAGGGCGGACCTCCGAGGACCGGGAACTGCCCGCGACGGACGAGCAGTTGTCGGCCGAGCCGTTCACCGGGCACGAGGTGGACGACTCGTGGCCGACGCCCACCAAGCTGGAGGCGTGGAAGGCCGGCCGGGCCGGTCAAGTGCTGCCGGGGCGGCGGGTGTTGATCGTGGACGACGACATCCGCAACGTCTTCGCGCTCACCCATGTCCTGGGCCGCGTCGGCATGCCGGTGCTCTACGCGGAGAACGGCCGCGAGGGCATCGAGACCCTGGAGCGCAACCCCGACGTCGAACTCGTACTGATGGACATCATGATGCCGGAGATGGACGGGTACGAGACCATAGCCGCCATCCGCCGCACCCCGCGCTGGACCGGCCTGCCCATCGTCGCGCTCACCGCCAAGGCGATGCCCGGCGACCGGGAGAAGTCCATCGCGCGGGGCGCCAACGACTACGTGCCCAAGCCGGTGGACGTGGACCAGCTGCTGACCGTCGTCTGCGCCCTCCTGGACCCCGAGTCCGAGGCGGACATCGCGGGGGCACAACCGGGTACACCGGAGGAGACGGCGATACCGCCGACGACCGAGTGAGGCCAGCCATCATGAGCGCTGAGGCAACGACCGACGAGCGTGCCGGCATCCTCCTGGTCGACGACATGGAGGACAACCTGGTCGCGCTGGAGGCCGTCCTGGGGTCCCTCAACGAGCCGCTGGTACGCGCTCGTTCGGGTGAGGAGGCGATGAAGGCGCTGCTGCGGCAACGCTTCGCCGTCGTCCTGCTGGACATCCGTATGCCGGGCATGGACGGTTTCGAGACCGCGGCCAACATCAAACGGCTCGACCAGACCAAGGACGTCCCGATCATCTTCCTGACCGGTAACGACGCGGACGCGGGTTATGCCTTCCGTGGCTATGCCACGGGTGCGGCCGACTACTTGACCAAGCCGTTCGATCCGTGGGTGCTGCGCGCCAAGGTCACCGTCTTCCTCGAACTGCACCGGAAGAACCAGTTGTTGGAGCGGATGCTCGCGCGGGAGCAGGGCCAGTTCGACGAACTGGCCCTGCGGCTCAAGGAGATCGAGGCGCACATGACCGCCAGCACGGTGGACGAGGTGCACGAACTCCGGCACCAGGTACGGGAGATAGGGCAACTGGTGCGGGACATGCGGCGGGGGCACAGCCGTTAGGACCGCGCCCCCGGTCACAACAGGCGGCTACGCCTCGCGTGAGCCCGCGTACATCTCGTCGATCAGGTGCTTGTACTCGCGTTCCACCACCGGCCGCTTCAGCTTGAGGCTCGGGGTGATCTCGCCGTGCTCGACGTCGAGGTCGCGCGGCAGGAGGCGGAACTTCTTGATGGTCTGCCAGCGCTGGAGACCCTCGTTGAGCTCCTTGACGTAGCCCTCGACCAGGGCGACCGTCGCGGGCGCGGCGACGACCTCGGCGTAGGACTTGCCCGCCACGCCGTTCTCCTTCGCCCAGTCCAGGATGGACGGTTCGTCGAGGGCGATGAGCGCGGTGCAGAAGTTCCGGTCGGCGCCGTGCACCAGGATGTTCGAGACGTACGGGCACACGGCCTTGAACTGGCCCTCGACCTCGGTGGGCGCGATGTACTTGCCGCCGGACGTCTTGATGAGGTCCTTCTTGCGGTCGGTGATGCGCAGATAGCCGTCCGGGGACAGCTCGCCGATGTCGCCGGTGTGGAACCAGCCGTCCGGCTCCAGGACTTCGGCCGTCTTCTCGGGCAGCCCGTGGTAGCCCTCCATGATGCCGGGGCCGCGCAGCAGGATCTCGCCGTCGTCCGCGATGCGCACCTCCGTGCCGGGCAGCGGCTTGCCGACCGTGCCGGTGCGGTAGGCCTCGCCCGGGTTCACGAAGGAGGCCGCGGAGGACTCGGTCAGGCCGTAGCCCTCCAGGATGTGGATGCCGGCGCCGGCGAAGAAGTAGCCGATCTCGGGCGAGAGCGCGGCACTTCCCGACACACAGGCGCGCAGCTTGCCGCCGAAGGCCTCGCGGATCTTCGCGTAGACCAGCGCGTCGGCCACCTTGTGCTTGGCGGCGAGACCGAAGGGCGCGGTGGCCGAACCGGTGCGGCGGAAGTTGTCCTGGGTGACCTTGGCGTACTCGCGGGCGACCTCCGAGGCCCACTGGAAGATCTTGTACTTGGCGGCGCCGCCGGCCCGTGCCTTGGCCGCGACCCCGTTGTAGACCTTCTCGAAGATGCGCGGAACGGCCGCCATGTACGTCGGCTGCACGATCGGCAGATGCTCGATGATCTTGTCGGGCCTGCCGTCCACGGCGGTGACGTGCCCGATCTCGATATGGCCGGACGTGAGCACCTTGCCGAAGACGTGCGCCAGCGGCAGCCACAGGTACTGGACGTCCTCGGGACCGAGCAGCCCGGTCGCGGCGATGGCCTTCGCCAGGTAGGACCAGTTGTCGTGCGGGAGCCGGACGCCCTTGGGGCGGCCGGTGGTGCCGGAGGTGTAGATGATCGTCGCGAGCTGGTCCTTGGTGATGCCCGCGACCCGCTCCTTGATCAGGTCCGGGTTCTTCTCCAGGTACGCGGCACCGCGCTGCTCCAGCTCGGCCAGGCTCAGCACCCAGTCGCCGTCCTCCACGGTGTCGACGCCGGTCGGGTCGATGACCACGACATGCGTCAGCTCGGGCAGCTCGGCGCGCTGCTCGCGCGCCTTGGCGAGCTGCGCCGCGTCCTCCGCGATCAGGACCTTGCTCCCGGAGTCGGCGAGGATGAACGTCGACTCGTCGGCGTTGGTCTGCGGATACACCGTGGTCGTGGCGGCGCCGGCGCACATGATGCCCAGGTCGGCGAGGATCCACTCGATCCGGGTGGCGGAGGCGAGCGCGACGCGCTGCTCGGGCTGTACGCCCAGTTCGATCAGACCGGCCGCGATCGCGAAGACCCGCTCGGCGGCCTGCGCCCAGCTCAGCGACTTCCAGTCGTCGGGGCCCTCGCCGGAGGCCGCAGGCACCGGGTGCCGGTAGGCCTCGGTATCCGGCGTGGCCGCCACGCGCTCCAGGAAGAGGCCCGCGACGGACGGCGGGCGGTTCTCGATCAGGGTCTGTGTGTCGCTCACGACGTCCTCCGGGGCCCGCGACGGTGCGGCTGGCTCATTGCTACGGCTGTTGTTTAACTCGCGAGTAACCATCGAGCAGTGATCAGAGTAAGGCGCGACCGGCCGGTGCGTAAGGGGCGGCGGACTGTCGCTTCCTACAGAGCCAGGACGCGGGGCCCGCCGCGCGACAGCACGACGGGCCCCGGGGATCGCCTCGGTTTGTTCCGGAATTCCGGTGTACGGGGCCGCTACTTCTTGCCCTTGGCGCCGGGACCGCTGTCGTCGCTGGACAGCACCGCGATGAACGCCTCCTGGGGAACCTCCACGGAACCCACCATCTTCATCCGCTTCTTGCCCTCCTTCTGCTTCTCCAGCAGCTTCCGCTTACGCGAGATGTCACCGCCGTAGCACTTGGCGAGGACGTCCTTGCGGATGGCGCGGATCGTCTCGCGGGCGATGACCCGGGAGCCGACGGCGGCCTGGATGGGCACCTCGAAGGCCTGCCTCGGGATCAGCTCCCGCAGCTTGGCGACCAGCCGCACGCCGTACGCGTACGCCGCGTCCTTGTGCGTGATCGCCGAGAAGGCGTCCACCTTGTCGCCGTGCAGCAGGATGTCGACCTTGACCAGGCTGGAGTCCACCTCGCCGGTGGGCTCGTAGTCGAGCGAGGCGTAGCCGCGGGTCTTGGACTTCAGCTGGTCGAAGAAGTCGAAGACGATCTCCGCGAGGGGGAGCGTGTAGCGGATCTCGACGCGGTCCTCGGAGAGGTAGTCCATGCCGAGCAGGGTGCCGCGCCGGGTCTGGCACAGCTCCATGATCGAACCGATGAACTCCGACGGCGCGAGGATCGTCGCGCGCACGACGGGCTCGTAGACCTTGTCGATCTTCCCCTCGGGGAACTCGCTCGGGTTGGTGACGACATGCTCGCTGCCGTCCTCCATCTCGACGCGGTACACCACGTTCGGCGCGGTCGCGATCAGGTCGAGCCCGAACTCGCGCTCCAGCCGCTCCCGGATCACGTCCAGGTGCAGCAGTCCCAGGAAGCCGACGCGGAAACCGAAGCCCAGCGCCGCCGAGGTCTCCGGCTCGTACACCAGCGCGGCGTCGTTGAGCTGAAGCTTGTCGAGGGCGTCGCGCAGCTCCGGGTAGTCGGACCCGTCCAGCGGATACAGCCCGGAGAAGACCATGGGCTTGGGGTCCTTGTAACCGCCGAGCGCCTCGGTCGCCCCCTTGTGCAGGGTGGTGATGGTGTCACCGACCTTGGACTGGCGGACGTCCTTCACACCGGTGATCAGATAGCCGACCTCGCCGACCCCGAGGCCGTCCGCGCTGAGCATCTCCGGCGAGTTCGTCCCGATCTCCAGCAGCTCGTGCGTGGCGTTCGTGGACATCATCCGGATCTTCTCGCGCTTGGTGAGCTGCCCGTCGATGACTCGGATGTACGTCACGACACCGCGGTAGGAGTCGTAGACCGAGTCGAAGATCATGGCGCGGGCCGGCGCGTCCGCGTTCCCGACCGGCGCCGGGACCTCCTTGACGACCTTGTTGAGCAGTACGTCGACACCGAGCCCGGTCTTCGCGGAGACCCTGAGAACGTCCTCGGGGTCACAGCCGACCAGGTTGGCCAGCTCCTCCGCGAACTTCTCGGGCTGCGCGGCCGGCAGGTCGATCTTGTTCAGTACGGGGATGATCGTGAGGTCGTTCTCCATCGCCAGGTAGAGGTTGGCGAGGGTCTGGGCCTCGATGCCCTGGGCGGCGTCCACCAGCAGCACGGTGCCCTCGCAGGCGGCGAGCGACCGCGAGACCTCGTACGTGAAGTCGACGTGTCCCGGGGTGTCGATCATGTTGAGGATGTGGGTACTGCCCTTGTCGGCCCCGTCGGTGGGGGCCCACGGCAGACGCACCGCCTGGGACTTGATCGTGATGCCGCGCTCGCGCTCGATGTCCATGCGGTCGAGGTACTGAGCACGCATCTGCCGCTGGTCGACCACTCCGGTCAGCTGGAGCATCCGGTCGGCCAGCGTGGACTTGCCGTGGTCGATGTGCGCGATGATGCAGAAATTGCGGATCAGCGCCGGGTCGGTACGGCTCGGCTCGGGCACATGGCTGGGGATCGCGGGCACGCAGGGTCCTGATTCTTGAGGCGTCCGCAGTGTCTGCGGTCTCGGGTCGGATCGATACGTAGGCTCCATCGTCCCACGCGTGGGAGGTGCCGTCCGGTTTGGGCCGGTGCGAGAGGTTGGTCGGATGCCTCTCGGGGACCGGTTTGGGTGGCCCGGCGGGCGGCTGGTAGCCTGGGTGGCTGTGTCTCATGCCCTCTCTTGCACGAGTTCGGGCGCGGGACACACCCCAAGAAAAATCATCGGCCCGGGACCCGTGCGGCCCCGTGCCAGAACCTGCAAAGGCTCATTCGTGGCGAACATCAAGTCCCAGATCAAGCGGATCAAGACCAACGAGAAGGCTCGGCTGCGCAACAAGGCCGTCAAGTCCTCCCTGAAGACCGCGATCCGCAAGGCCCGCGAGGCCGCTGCCGCGGGTGACGTCGAGAAGGCCACCGAGTACCAGCGCGCTGCCGCGCGTCAGCTCGACAAGGCCGTCTCGAAGGGCGTCATCCACAAGAACCAGGCCGCCAACAAGAAGTCGGCGCTTGCTTCCAAGGTCACCTCGCTCAAGGGCTGATCCTCCGCACTTGCCTCGGCCCGCGCTCGCGCGGACCGGACCAGTAGCAATCCGCCGTGAGGACAACGTCGAGCCCTCTACCTCGATTCACGGACAGACATCGTGGTCGCCACGCCACGTACAGTGCCCCCGGACCCACTTCGGGGGCATTGCTGTATCCCCGGCCTGCTCCTCGCTGGGAGCAGGGCCTCAGGTCTGTCCCCGGGACCGGGCGGCCCGGGCGATCGTGACGACCGCCTTCTCCAACGCGTACTCCGGATCGTCCCCCCCGCCCTTCACTCCCGCGTCCGCCTCGGCCACCGCCCGCAGCGCGACGGAGACCGCGTCCGGTGTCCAGCCCCGCATCTGCTGCCGCACCCGGTCGATCTTCCACGGCGGCATCCCCAGCTCACGCGCCAGATCCGCCGGCCGCCCGCCTCGCGCGGACGACAGCTTCCCGATCGCCCGCACCCCCTGCGCCAACGCGCTGGTGATCAGCACCGGCGCCACCCCGGTGGACAGCGACCACCGCAGCGCCTCCAGCGCCTCCGCCGCCCGCCCCTCCACGGCCCGGTCCGCGACCGTGAAGCTCGACGCCTCGGCCCGCCCGGTGTAGTACCGCCCGACGATCGCCTCGTCGATGGTCCCCTCGATGTCGCTGACCAACTGGGTAACCGCGGACGCCAACTCCCGCAGATCACTGCCGATGGAGTCGACGAGCGCCTGGCAGGCCTCCGGCGTGGCCGATCTCCCGGTCGCCCGGAACTCGCCGCGCACAAAGGCCAGCCGGTCCGCCGGCTTCGTCATCTTGGGACAGGCCACCTCCCGCGCACCCACCTTGCGCGCGGCATCGAGCAGCCCCTTGCCCTTGACCCCGCCCGCGTGCAGCAGCACCAGGGTGATCTCCTCGGCGGGCGCCCCGAGATACCCCTTCACGTCCTTGATCGTGTCGGCGGACAGATCCTGCGCATTGCGTACGACCACGACCTTGCGCTCCGCGAAGAGCGACGGGCTGGTCAACTCGGCGAGTGTGCCGGGCTGCAGCTGGTCCGAAGTCAGGTCACGTACGTCCGTGTCGGCGTCGGCGGCCCGGGCGGCGGCCACCACCTCCTGCACGGCACGGTCGAGCAGGAGGTCCTCCTGGCCCACGGCAAGCGTCACCGGGGCGAGAGGGTCGTCATTCGCAGTCTTCTTGGCCATCCCCTAAAGCATCGCACGCGGCACTGACAACGGGGGTGGGTGTCGGTGGGGACGGTGGAGGGCTCGTGACTTGTCACGGCTCCTCGCGCCAGCCGTCCCACTCCCCCGCGAACGCGTCCAGCTCACCGGGGTCGAGCCGTCCGCGCTCGTCCCGCAGCACAAGCAGCCACTGCGCGTCCTCGGCATCGTCCTCGCCGGCCAGCGCGTCCCGCACCAGCTGCGGTTCCTCGTCGAGGGCGAAGCGCTCCCCGAGCGCCTCCGCGGCCTCCTCGGCCGCGTCACGGTCGGGCAGCACCAGCACATGTCTCACATCACTCACGGGGACATTTTCCGGTACGGCCGCGGGCTCGCGCGCACTCCCCCACGGCTACGCGGGCGTGCGCACCGTCGGCACCTCCTCCAGCTCGATCCCGAACTGCTCCCGGTACACCTCCAACACCTCCTCGTCCGCGGCCAGTTCGCGTACATCCCGGGTCCCGTCCGCCGCCGTCACCGTCAGGCCGCGACCGCTGAGCGTGATCCTCCCTCCGTCGTCCGTGAGCCGCGAGCAGACCAGCGACTGCGTGAAGTGCGACGCCGGGGATGTCGTCTGCCACCACGCCGCGGCCACGAAGTCACCGAGCACCCGGGGCCGCGTCTCCAACCGGTACTCGGGCTTGCCGTTCCGGACGACGTCCAGGTCCGGCAAGTCCGCGAGGTCCGCCTGGTCTGCGGCCCGAAACGCTCTCTCCCCGTACTCGGCGCCCCGCACCCCGGCCGCGTCCGGCCCCGACTCGGTAATCCTGAACATGCCGCCGGGGTCCGCCTGTTCACCCCGCTCCGCGAAGGCCAGGGGATAGTGACTGTGCGTCCCGAACCCCACGTCGGCCAGCCACACACTCCCGTCCACCGTCCGCACCCGCAGCGCGAGATGGTCGTACGGGATTCCCAGACGCCCGCCGTCCCCGTACACCCGCGCCGCCAGCAGCGCGACATCGAATCCCAGCGCGGCGAGCAACGCGCCGAACAGTCCGTTCAGTTCGTAGCAGAACCCGCCCCTGCCCGCGCCCACGACCTTGTCCAGCAGCTGCTTCTCCTCCAGCACGATCTCCTCTCCCAGATGAATCGACAGATTCTCGAAGGGCACTGTCTGCAGATGGCGCAGATGCAGCTCGCGCAGAACATCGACGGTGGGCAACGCCGGGCGCGGAACTCCCAGCCGACGGAGGTATGCATCAACCTGTGCGGGATTCATGCCACCAGTCTCATGCCAACCACAGCTCAGCGCCCCGGCTCCCTCAGTCCCGTGTCACCCGCAGCCCGTCCCCCTCGCCTCCCACCGCCAGGGCCCCGTCCAGGTCCGTCCGCAGGACCACCGCGCCCATCGCACGCAGCGCCGCGACCGTGCTGGGGGCCGGGTGCCCATAGGGGTTGTTCTCACCGCAGGAGATCAGCGCCAGCCGCGGGGCGACCCTGCGTATCAGGTCCGGGTCCTGGTAGGCCGAACCATGGTGAGCGACCTTGAGGACATCCACGCCTCCCAGCAGCGCCGCCGCCGGTGACCTCAACAGCTCCTGCTGGGCCGGGGGTTCGAGGTCTCCCAGCAGCAGTAGCCGCAGCCCGGCCGTCCGGACGAGCAGCGTGACACTCGCGTCGTTCGGGCCGTCCTGGTCCGGTACCGGTTCCGGTGGCGGCCACAGCACCTGCCAGGAGAGCGGGCCGGCACGTCGCTGTTCCCCGGCGACGGCCCGGGTGATCGGGATGTGCCGTTCCGCTGCCGCTCTCCGTACCAACTCGGCCTGGTCCGCGGGCTCTTCGAAGGACGTCGTCTCGATCGCGCCCACCGAACGGCCCCGCAGCACCCCGGGCAGTCCGGCGACGTGGTCGGCATGGAAATGGGTCAGGACCACCAGCGGAATCCTGGTGATGCCGAGCGTGCGCAGACACTGGTCGACCAGTTTCGGATCGGGTCCTGCGTCCACGACCACGCCGGTGCCCTTGCCCGCCGCGAGCACCGTCGCGTCGCCCTGCCCGACGTCGCACATCGCGAACCGCCAGCCCGGCGGCGGCCATCCCGTGATCACCCGGGTGAGCGGCGCCGGCTCGACCACGACCAGCAGGAGCAACAACCCGCAGACACCGCACAGCCACGGATGCTTCAGCAGCCTGCGGCCGACCAGCGCGAGGACCGCGACGGCGACAGCGAGCAGCAGCGCCCCCGTCCAACTGCCCGGCCAGTCCACTCCCCCACCGGGCAGCGCCGCGCCGGTCCGGGCCACGTCCGCGATCCACCCGGTGGGCCAACTCGCGCCCCACGCAAGGACCTTGGCCACCGGCATCACCACCGGTGCCGTCGCCAGCGCCGCGAAGCCCAGCACCGTGGCCGGTGCGACGGCGACCTCCGCGAGCAGGTTGCACGGC
>NZ_JAWOAI010000124.1:0-21277 GCF_033194735.1 Streptomyces sp. W16 | reverse complement strand
GCGAAGGCACCGTCCCCGGCGGCGAGCCGCGCCGGGCCCTCGCACAGCCACGGCGACCACACGAACGAGACCCACTCCCGCGAAAGGAAGAGGCCGCGCCGCACCGGGCTCCTGCAGCTCAAGGGCTGGAGGGCTGGGTATCAGACCCGCTGCGAGTCCTACGCCGAGGGCAGGGCCGTGCGCATGTGTGTCGCAATCTGCCATCCCACGATCATCCGCGAGTAGACGTCGAGGACGAACGCGACGTAGTCCCAAGCCGGACCATGTCCGGACATAAGTCAGGTCCGCTACCCAGAGCCGGTTGGGCCGGGCGGCGGCGAAGCGCCGGTTCACAAGGTCAGGTGGGCGCACAGCGGCCGGTTCGGGCACCGTGGTCCGGCGGTGCCGGCCGCGGATGACACCCTCCAGGCCGTTCGCGCGCATCAGCCGTTCGACGGTGCAGCGGGCTGCGGTGACGTCCTCGCGCCGCAGCTGGCGGTGGATCCTGCAGGCGCTACAGGTCTCGCCGGAGGCGGCGTGCACCGCGCGGGTCCTCGCCAGCAGCTGCTCATCGCGCAGGCACCGGGGCGACTTCGGCCGCCTGCGGCGGGCGTTGTAGGCGGCGACCGAAAGGCCGAGTTCCCGGCAGACCGGCTCGACCCCGAAGTCGTCGCGGAGGCGGTTGATCACCGCGTCGGTCGCGTGCGGGGCTGGTCGAGCTCCTTGCGGAGCCGGGCGAGTTCCTGCTTCTCGGCGGTGCTGAGCAGGTCAGGCCGGTCACGCTGCTCGGCCTCGGCCTCGCGGACGGCTCGCTCACACAGCTCGTCGGCGTACTTCCGTAGTGCTGACATCGGACCTGTGTTCTCCCATCTGCCGAGGCGGCGGCCTGGCTTAAGGGCCGCTACAAAATCCGGTTCCGCTCAATCTCGTCAGGCTTCCGGAATCAGGCATGCAGACCGAGTTGACCCCCTGGGGACGACCCGTCCTTCTCGACCGACAGGTCGACGTGGATCGAGCCGGGACCACGTGCCCGGCGGGTGGAGTGGTAGACCCAGGGCCCCGTCGGCACTGGGCGGGTTCGGCCAGTGGTACGGCGCACCAGCCACGGGAGTCAGGCGGCATCGGCGAGATAGGGGCTCGACTTCGGATGATTTCGGACTCGAAGGCGGGCTCGGGCTCCCCAGGGCAGAGCGGGCCCATGCCGGACGTCGCTCTGCACGCCCAGGTGGGTGACACCAGCCAACCCGAGGAGAAGGAGCGCGCCGGATAGGTGTCGAGCCACGTGTCCATCGTCCCTGCATCGAACTGTCCGGGGCGGGAGCGAGTGCAGTGTCCTGTGTCTGGTCCCGAACCGCCCTGTCAACTCAGCCTGGTCGGCCTTGCTCGACTGCCACGGCAAGGCCAGGGCTACCGCGTTCGTCAGCAGTGCCGGAGCGGCGTTGTGGGCACCCAGAGGGTCCCTCTCTCCGTCGAGGACGCGTCCGTCGGTGGCACCCAGAGGCCTCCCGCTTCCTGGACGGTCCCGAAGAGACCCTGGAGCAGGTCGCTGACGCTGACAAGATTGCCCGTGTAGTCTCCGGTCCGGTCGACAGCGTGGTGCACCAATCCTGGCAGAGCCGCGAAACAGTACACCTGAGTGCGCTGTGACCTCCGCCGTCGCCGCGTCTCCCTACGGTTCCGGCACGTGGTGCGCCTCTGGGTGCCTCTCCTGGTCGATGAAAAGGTCGGTGGTCCGGCGGACCCGCTCCCCGTCATCGGGGTCGAAGTCGAACGTGGACTGACGGAAGCCGCCCTGGAATCGGATCCCGCGGCCGGTGGCGTGACAGGCTCCTCGATCAGTCCAGGACGGCACTCACGTTATTCCTTCGGTACCTGGACGGTTGCCTGCCGCTGCTATGCGTGTCATCACCGACTGACAGTGCGCCATCCGTCACTATTGCGACAACGTCTCGCAGGCTCGATGAACTAGGCATTTGCAGGCGATGAAGCTGTCCGATGTGATACATCGCCGCCGCATCGCCGCCCGCGCTTCAGGTCACCGCGCCAAGTGACGCCAATTCGGAGAACGGCCACCCGATCGCTCGTAGAAGTCCGCACGGTGAACGACTCCGGCTCGCCCGCATTCAGCAATTAACCGGAGTTGACCGTGATCGAAGACGCCGCGCCCGCTTCCGTAGCGCTGCCTGATCTCGTACGCGAGGTCATCACCCCTGCTGCGGCAGCCGAAATTCTTGAGAAGACCCGCTTGCACGGCTGCAACCCACGCAAGCTGGATTCCTCTCACGCCCGGCGGCTCGCTCGTGACATGTGCAGCGGTAGCTGGGACGACTACAATCCCGACGTCCTGTCTCTGTGCGGTCATGGAGCCGCAATCCAGGGACAGCACCGCCTCGAAGCGGTAATCATCAGCAAGACGCCGCGCAGCTTCCTTGTCGCCCGGGACGTGCCACATGGGGCGGCGACAACGATGGACTGCGGCAAGGCTCGATCGGCTGCGACCGCGCTGTCCCTAGTGGGCGTCGACGGACATCGCAAGGACATCTCTTCGACCATCCGGCTGCTGCAGAACTACGACGTCGAACGCAAGAAGGTTGCCTGGCCCGCATGGCGGTCGGTCGTCTACACCAACGCCGAGATCGTACGGTTCTTCCAGTCCAAGTATTCCGACCTGCCGGACTTTCTGCCGCTGATGACCGCTCTGAAGAGCGGCGTGTACTCCGCCCCCGCAGCGTCACTGGCATGCGCGTACCTGGTCCACCGGGACGGCGGGAGCACCGCGCACGCGGACGACTTCTTCCAGGGCCTGATCTCCGGAGCCCACCTGGACACAGCCGACCCCAGATGGATCACTCGCCGGTACTTCCACAGCCCGGCCCGGCCACGACGCGGCAACATCACCAGCGCCCTCCACTTGGGACTGCTCCTGAAGACGTGGAACCTTTGGGTCACCGGTCAGACCTGGGAGATCGCCAACTTTCGCGCGACACAGCGCATGCCCGACATCGCCAACGCGCTATGTCCTGCACAAGCGCAGCAAGCCTTCAGGAATCCGAGCAAGGACGGACCCGTCATTCCACGCCGCCGAGCTGCAGACCGAGCCGGCGTTCCTGGACAGACGATGGGCATGATGCACCTGCCCATGGAAGAGGGTTTCCCCGCATGAGAGGCGCATCCCGGACCAGGCGATGGCGTTGGACCGCTCGCCCTGCACGACCTGTTCAAGAAGCACTGCTGGACACCAAGACTTTGGCAGGCGGACGCGCAACGCCATGCCCCGCCGAGCTTCGGACGTGGTTGCCTGCTCGGACATCGACGTGGACGTGCGTCAGGAGCCTTCGGCTCTGCCCCCTAGGACCGGTCGGCATGCTTGGTCGCCTCCTGCGGCGAGGACACCGGGGAGTGTCGCTGCGACCAGCAGCCGGAACGGACTGCTGTCACGGCGCTACCCGTGCAGCGGGCCGCGCAGCGAGGAGTGATTTCGCGGCGACGCCGCTCCATACCGAGGGCTGCGGGACGTCGGTGGAGCCCGACGCTCGAACCGGGCAAGAACACGCTGGCCCAAGCAGAACGTCTTTTGACAGGGCTGTCGGCAAGCCGCGGTCGCGTGTCTCCGTCGTAGCTCCGAATCATTGAGCCAATGGCCACATTCGACACACCTCGTTGCGCCACCCGGTTTCACGTGGTCGCGCCACGAAATAGATTCGCGCGACAGAAGTTGATCTTCGGTGGTGTGACTGATCATATAAAGGTGGGAGCCCTTCGAGAGAGGGCTCCCACCATCTTCCCGTGATCCCACCGAAGGAGAAACACGGCCATGAGTCACTCTCCCAGATCCGGAGCCATTTCACGCTGGCGCAGGACCCCCGGTGATGCCGTCCCTCAACCGGACGCAATTTCACCACTCTGCAATGTCCCTTCGCACCTGCAGCCTCCCGAGAGCGGGCCTCCCAAAGCGGCCCGGCACGATTCATTGTTCAAACAGCGCACCCTCCTCGTGTTGTGCGCCGCGGTCACCCTTGCCAACAGCGTGGGCTACATCGCGGCGTCCACAAGTAGCGATCCACTGGCCGGGCTGGCCACAGGAGTCTTCGCATTCGGTGGAACCATCGGATTCTTCCACGAACATACGGACTGACACCACCGGCCACTGAACACCGGTCCTCGCCGAGCTGACGGTGCACCGCCCGCCTCGCCGTCAACCGTGCCCCATTCTCGATTCAGAAAAGGAAGCCGAGCCGTCGGCAACGGCGGGCATTACTCACCGCGCTGGGCTCACTTCCCACAGAGCAAGGTCACCCGCTCCGGGGACGTGAGCCCGCACCTGACTGAGCAGACACGAAACGTCGCTACGGAAAACGCCACCTAATCGCCCCTGTCTCGGATCCATCGGAGTCTGACATGAACGACGAGAGCATGTCTTCCTCTGCACCGCTCCCCTTGCCGGTGCGTGAGATCGTCACCCCTGCTGCGGCAGCCGAAATTCTTGAGAAGACCCGCTTGCACGGCTGCAACCCACGCAAGCTGGATTCCTCTCACGCCCGGCGGCTCGCTCGTGACATGTGCAACGGTAGTTGGAACGACTACAACCCCGACGTCCTGTCTCTGTGCGGTCATGGAGCCGCAATCCAGGGACAGCACCGCCTCGAAGCGGTAATCATCAGCAAGACGCCCCGCAGCTTCCTTGTCGCCCGGGACCTGCCACACCAGACAGCCACCACTATGGACTGCGGTAAGGCACGCTCCGCCGCCACCGCGCTGTCCCTGGTGGGCGTCGAGCGGCACCGCAAGGACATCTCTTCGACCGTCCGGCTGCTGCGACTCTACGACGTCGAACGCAAGAAGGTTGCCTGGCCCGCATGGCGGTCGGTCGTCTACACCAATGCCGAGATCGTACGGTTCTTCCAGTCGGAGTACCTCGACCTTTCGGACTTTCTGCCGCTGATGACCGCTCTGAAGAGCGGCGTGTACTCCGCCCCCGCAGCGTCACTGGCATGCGCGTACCTGGTCCACCGGGACGGCGGGAGCACCGCGCACGCGGACGACTTCTTCCAGGGCCTGGTCTCCGGAGCCCACCTGGACACAGCCGACCCCAGATGGGTTGTCCGCCGATTCTTTCAGAATCCGGCTCGGCCACGGCGCGGCAACACTGTCAGCTCACTTCAGCTGGGGCTGCTGCTCAAGACCTGGAATCTATGGATCTCTGACGAGGTCTGGGAGATGGCGTACTTCCGGCCCAACGAGCGTATGCCCGAAGTCGTCCGCGCTGGCTCGGCGCGCAGATTCACCGCGGTGCAGCACGAATCAGCCGACCCGGACAGTAACAAGATGCCCTTGTCACCACGTCGCACTGCACGCCAGGCCCGTGTGCCCGACCAGACCACCAACACGGCTCAGGTACGCTCCTGAACCATCCGTGCCGGGCTTCCTCGGGACCGAGTTGGGGCAGCGTCAGGGCCACAAGGCGGCAGTCGCCACCAGCAATCGGGCGACTTCCTCACTGCGGCCATCGGCCGTTCGGGCATCCCGGAGGCTCGGCCAGGCCACCACTGGCGACGACCTCTGAACGCAGGGCAGCCGGCATCCGGCCGTCGCTGGCACTCAGAAGCGGCTGGAGGTCAGCCGATTTCGATTCCTGCGGAGTGGGCATGCTCGGAGGATTCTGGTCGACGTGGTCGCCCGACTACACGCCCTCCAGACACGCCTGAAGTCCACCGCTGGGAGCTGGCGACTGGCCGGCTCTTGATCGGACCGGCGTCGGCGTCGTGGCAGCACCCTGAAAACGGCCTTCGTCAAGGTGAGAGCCGCTGCGCGGCCGGTCCGTGAGGTCTGTGGTGAAGACACTCGGTCGCCGCCTGATGAAGTGTTCGCCGGAGGGCGCGCGAGGCGTCTTCCTTCGTTCAGACTTCGCCGCGTCCCTCCTCGGTCCATGTCCGCGGCCTTCGATGGCGAACCGTACAGCTCCGGACCGTGCTCCCCGACCCTCGCCAGAGTCAGCACATGTGTCGTTCTCGGAATGGCCTCATCTCGATCACTCGGGCGTTCTCGACGGCCGGCCAGCGACAACAACACCTCCGGAAGCCGGCATCAGTCGCGCACCCCGCCATTGCCTCGACCTCGCCTTGCTGTCCGTCCACACGCCTTCCCATGGGTGTGTGCGTGAGTCGCCAGGATCTGCAGAGAGCCGTCTCCCACACAGGCGCAGTCCAAGCCCTCGGCGTACTCCCGGGCCCCAGCCAGCCTCAGACGCCCGAGTCATCGCCTCGCTCTACGATGCGCCGTACGAGGAACTCGACTCCTGCTGCACCGCGCCTTCCAGCGCCGACAGCAGCGCAGGTCGAGTGGAGAGTCGCCGGCATAGGCAATGTCCACGGCATCGATACCGAGTTTCTTCGCAGCCAGGAGGATTCCGTCCGCCCTCGAACTGGCACCGGTGAACACAGCCAGAACCCGGTCCTGGGCACGCAGGGCAGCAAAGACGTCAACCACCCCAGTATACGGCGCCGCTTCGGCACCTTCGAGCTCCCGGTAGAAAGATCCTCGGACAGCCCAAGCTCGTGATCGATACGTTCAGTGTTCGCACGGCATCCAGGGCCCGCTCTTTCTGTGGGGTTCTTAGAGGTCATTTCAGTTGGCGAGTCTCCGGTGGCACATGAGGGTCGCGGCAATGGCGGTGAAGGCGAGAAAGTGCTCCGGCTTTCGCTCGTAGCGGCGGTGGAGACGTCGGCAGCCGGACAGCCAGGACACCGTCCCTTCCACGACCCAGCGATGTTTGCCCAGGCGTTGGGATGACTCGATGCCCTTGCGGGCGAGGCGGTGCCGGATGTCGCGGGAGGACAGCCAACGCCGCAGGTGACGGTAGTCGTACCCTTTGTCGCCGTGCAGTTTTCCGGGCCGCCGTCGTCGGGGGCCGCTATGTGAGCGGATGGGTGGGATGCCGCGGACCAGCGGGATGAGGGCCTGGCTGTCGTGGAGGTTTGCGGCGGAGATTCCGATCGACAGCGGCAGACCGTGGCGGTCGATGATGAGGTGGATTTTCGATCCCTTTTTGCCGTGATCGGTCGGATTCGGTCCCGTCAGTTGCCCCCTTTGAGGGCCGGGACGCCAACGGAGTCGATAGCGCAGCGCGACCAGTCCAGCCCGCCGCGGGAGCCGAGTTCGTCCAGGACCAGGCGGTGGAGCTTGGCCCACACCCGGGCCTCGGTCCACTCGGTGAACCGGCGGAAGGCGGTGACGCCGGAAAGGCCGAATCCCGGTGGCAGTTGGTTCCACGTGCAGCCCGATGTGGCCACGAAGATCATCGCGGCAAGCACCTCGCGATCCCCTCGTCGACGGTGTCCTCCGCCCTGCGGGCGTTCCGGTGCCGACGGGACCACCCGCTGGAACAACTCCCACAGGTCTTCCGGCGCCAACCGCTCGACAAGCGCAGCAGTCACCACCGCAAGGCGCGCTGGATACCAGCAACCATGTGATGACCGTTGAACGGCTCCCCCGCAGGGACGGGATTCCCCATGAAGTGCAACACCACCTCGTGGTTCATCGAGGCAGCTACAGCGGAGGCGCCGGGCCGGTAGTAGATGTCGAGCTTCGTCTTCCGGGGCTCAAGATTCGGCTGCCGCCCGCTCCGTAAGTCCGCGAGGAGGGCTGGGACGTCGTACGAGAAGATCTGCCCTGCTCTGAGGTGGAAGGACTCGTCCGCGACGGTGACCAGGGGCGGTGTGTCCGGACCGCAGGCCGGGTGGGTGAGGAGGTCGAAGCGGAAGACCTCGTCGAGGACGGGCCGGTGCT
The DNA here is from genome assembly GCF_033194735.1 of Streptomyces sp. W16. NCBI lineage: Bacteria > Bacillati > Actinomycetota > Actinomycetes > Kitasatosporales > Streptomycetaceae > Streptomyces > Streptomyces sp. W16. The sequence continues at coordinate 13,513 of NZ_JAWOAI010000124.1, read as the reverse complement.
CGGCGGGCAGACACGGGCCGAGGGCTTCGGTCCACCAGCGTGCCAGCACCTGCCTTGCGACGGGGTCAGCGAAGAACCGGCCGATCGTCTCGCCCTCCAGCCGGGCGTCGGCCGCGGCGCCCGCAGTTGCGGCCAGGCGTGCCGTCTCCGGATCGGAGGTGGTCTCCATCCAATCCGTCAGATGGCGCAGGACGCGCGACTGGGTCCAGCCCGCCAGTTCGCGCAAGGGGAGCCAACTGTGCCGTAGGACCCCGCCCTCGGCGATCACCTTGGACCAGAAGACGAAGCGGCGCATGGCACGGTTCTCGCCGAACGTCATGGACTCATGGGCAAGCACGTATTCGAAGTCGTCCCGGTCGCCCCGCAGCGTCACCATGCCGTAGCGCTCGCGGTGGTCGGAGTACTCGGTGCCCGGCAGCAGCAGGATGGGATACACAGCGATGCGCGAGACGTGGCGGGCGAGTTCGTCATATCCGCGCATGAAGGACTCGACGGTCTCGCCAGGGGCGCCCCAGATGAGTTCCGCGTAGCAGTCCAGCCCCTCCGCGGCGAGCCAGCTCACCAGGTCGTGCCACTCATTGACCTTCATGTTGCGCCGGTTCATGGTGCGCAGCGCGTCCGGCTCCAGGGACTGGAGAGCGAGGGTGAACGAGCTGCGCAGACCCGCGTCCTTCATACGGCGGACGATCTCGTAGAAAACCTTCGACTTGTTCTTGGCCCAGGAACTCTCGAAGGCCCGCGGGTAGCCGTACCGCCGGCTGATCTCCACGAGGTCCTCGGTGAGGTCCAGGTCGGCGGGGAGCATCCCGAAGTTGGCGTCGCAGGTGGCGACCGTGTGCACGCCCAGCTGGGCGAAGAGTTCGAGTTCCGCGCGCAGCCGCTCACGGGAGAAGGCGCGCACGCGCTGACCGGTGGCGCCACCCCAATAGCAGAAGGAGCACTTGTACGGGCAGCCCCGGTTGGTCTCGATGAGCGCCACGTCGTAGCGGAACCGGCCGGCCTCGTCGAGCAGGTCGACGGCGCCGGTGAGGAAGGGCGAGGGGATGATGTCCAGATCCGCGATGCGTTCCCGATCCGGGTTGGTCGTGGCAGTTCCGTCGGCCGCTCTGAAGGAGAGTCCCTCGATCCCGGCGAGACGCGGTCGGGAGGAGCCGTCGGCGAGAGCGCGCACCAGTTCGCGGAACGTGATCTCCCCTTCGCCGTTGACAACGACGTCGACCTGCGGAAACAGGCGGAACACACGCTCGGCCTGTCCGGTGACGTGGGTGCCGCCGAACACCACCCAGCCGTTGGGATTGATCTGCTTGAACGTCTCGGCGAGCGCCCCGAAGGCACGGAAGTTCCAGCCGAGCACCGAGAAAGCGAGCACATCCGGAACCCGGTCGTGGCCGAACAGCGCGTCGGCCATCTCGTCCTGGGTCAGTCCCCCGCTGAAGTTGCGGATCTCCACCGCGACGGTGTCGCGAAGGGCGGGATCCTCCCTGATCGTCGCCTTCAAGTACCCGGCGGCAAGCGGCATGCTCTCCAGCGGCAGGTCCCAGAAACCCTGCTGCACAATCACCACACGCATCACGCCGGCGGGCCCTTCGTTCGTTTCGGTCAAGACCGTCATACGGCGGGCAGCGCGGTCACCGGGGCCTCGTGGCGGATGTCACCCGTGGCCATGCCCATCAGGGGCGATGCCGTACGGGGGTCTCCCGAGCCAGCGGGCCGCTCACGGCGGAGGCGGGAGCCCGGCACCCCCTACCGGCGAGAAAGCGGTCCGAAGAACTCGGGGAGGAAACGTGAGAACACCTGGACCGAGACCTCGCGCGGCAGTCCGAACGACACCTGGAACAGACTGACGAACTCCTCCTCGTCCATCCTGCCGTCGCCGTCGACGTCCCCCGGGTCGAACCGGGCCCCCGCCCCCTTCCGGGCTTCCTCACGGTAGACGTCGGAGTCGAGAAGCAGCCGCGCGTAGCCGTGCAGGAACTCCGCCGGGGTGATCTCGCCGTCCGCGTCGCGGTCCAGCAGTGTCAGTTGATCCCACCAGGCGCGCCGCCCGGCGTCGACAGTGCCGAGCCGCTTTTCGACACGGCCGGTGGGTTCTCCCTCCAGAGCGAGCATCCGCTCGGCGCTCATCAGCAGATCGTCGAAGGTGAGAACGCCGTCGCCGTTGGTGTCGAGACCTTCGAAGTGCCGTTCCGCCTTGGTCCGCTGGAATGCGGTCAGCATGATTCGCTCCCATCCCGTTCAGGTGCTCTGCCCGACCCCGTCCAGAAGACCGTCTGCCGGGTCCGCCTGCCACCGGCTGCCACCGGTCGGGTGAACGCGGGCGAGTAGGGACAGCGGGAGCAGAACGCTCTTCGCGCCGGACTGCGCCTTGCCGCATGCCGGGGCAGGACGCCCAAGGGGATTGAACCAAGGCTCGTTCATGCGCGGTTCGTTCGTCACGCGGGGGACTACATGCGCGGAGAGGAGCACACATGCCTTCCCGGCCCACCGAAGCCGACCGTATCCGCGAGCTGTACTCGCGCCCCGAACTTCCGCTGGTCCATGCGTTGGTGGGACAACATCCGCCGGGGGATCGTCGGCGCGGATGGTCTGATCATCTCGCGCGGCTTCAACGTTTCCCCGGCCGAAGTCGAGGCCGTCCTGCACGCCGTACCGCTTCCCGGGCTGCCGCTCCACGACGGGCTGTCCGCCGAACTCAAGGCCCATGTCGAAGCCGAGTACGGAGACCCCGTCCCCATCCGGGAGGTACGACTCGTGCGCGAGCTCCCCAAGACGGTCACCGGGAAGGTCCAGCGCAACCTGCTGCGCTGACAGCGGCACCTTCCTCATGAACCAACGTGCCGTTGAAGCCGGCCGACGAACAGCCATGTCTCAGCCGCGAATCCGGCCGCGGCCCACAAGTTCCCGCATGGTCGGCCCGCCCAGGGTTGAGGTCGCTCCGCCGTCCAGTACGAGGCAGGCACCGGTGACGAGGCGGGCGGCGTCGCTCGCCAGGTAGACCGCGGCGCCGGCGATGTCCTCCGGGTCGCCCCACCGGCCTGCCGGAACCGCGCGCATCAGGCCGTCGGAGAGGTCGGCGGAGGTGGAGAACCCGTCGGTCATCTCGGTGACGACCCAGCCGGGGCAGATCCCGTTGACCCGTACGCCTGCCGAGGCCCATTCGGCGGCGAGGGTGCGGGTGAGGGAGTTCATGGCCGCCTTTCCCGCAGCGTACGGGGAGAGCATCGGGAAGCCGCCGAGTCCGGCGATCGACGAGATGTTGAGCACCACGCCGGAGCCCCGGGACACCATGTGCGCGCCGACGGCGCGGCAGAAGTGCGCGGTGGATTCCACGTTCACCTGGAAGGAACGGCACCACTCGGTGTGGGTGAGGTCCAGGAAGGGTGCGACGTGTTCGAGCGCGGCGGCGTTGTTCACCAGGATGTCGATCCCGTCGAAGTGGGTGATGGCGCGGTCGACGCAGCCGAGGATCTGGGCCTCCCGGGCGACGTCGCAGGTGAGAACGAGGGATTTCCGGCCTGTCCGTTCGATCTCGGCCGCTGTCTCCCGCAGGGCCTCGGTGGAACGGGCGAGTACGGCCACGTCGGCGCCCGCTCGGGCGAGAGCGAGTGCGATCGCCCGCCCGATGCCTCGGGAGGCGCCGGTGACGAGTGCCGTCCTCCCGCGCAGGCTGAACGTGGAGTCGTCGGATCCTGCGTTCATGGTGTGCTCCTTCGTCGCTGCCGGGCCGACGCTGTCCGGCTCCGCCATGGGTGATCCGAGCCGGGCCGGAGTGACGGCGAACGCGTCGAGCAGGGAGTCGAGCCGGTCGTGGACGCGGGCGAGCGCGGTGTCGCGGACGGTGGGCAGTTGTGCCGTCTGCCCTGGGGTGAGCCGTCCTTGGTCCACGCGGTTCAGTGCGTACAGAACGCGGAGTGCGCGCAGGGTCTCCCCGGTTTCCCGGCTCTGTCCGCCGGCGGAGCGGACAGCCTCGTCGAAGGCGTCCAGGGTGCGGACGTCGAGGTGGGCATCGACGAGGCGGACCGCGTCGGGGAGCAGCGGGTTCCACACCTGGAACGGCTCCGCGTCCGCGGCGGCCTCGTCGAGGCGCTCCCGCAGCCCTTCGAGCAGCGCCGCCTCGCGGGCGGTGGCCAGGGCGAGTGTCGTACGCGGATCGGCCAGATCACCGGAGGCATCCCTCGACGAGGGCGCCGGGCGGTACGCGGCGTCTTCTACGAGGGATCGGCCCGCTTCCAGCCGGATCAACAGGTTGTCGCCTGCGGCCGCCTGGTAGATCTGGGCCAGCCCTTCGTAGCCGGTCAGCCGGTTGGCCGCGATCACGCCCCATGCGCCGCTGCGGGTCCGGCAGGTGGCCGTGACCCGGGCCAGCGCGTCGGTGACGGCCGCCTTCGCCAACGCCGAGTCCCGGTGCACGGACACCCAGGGCGCCCAGGTCGGCCCGTGCGCCGGGGCAGGAGCGGTAGTTCCCGCACCGGATCTGGCCCGCTCTGCCAGGAGGGAGCAGGCCCACGCGTCGGCCAGTGCCGAATACAGGGCTTCCTGCTGGGTGCGATGGGCCAGCACGGGCTGCCCCGGGGCCATGCCACTGGACGTCGTGCGCGAGCGGGCGTATCGCAGCGCGGCCGTCACCGCGGCGCGTGCGGCCGCGGCCAGGCCCACGGCGGAGCACAGCGTGGCGTTGGCGGAGAAGACGGTGGAGCGTACGAGGCGGGCCGCCGGGTCCGTGAGCGGGTCCGTGAAGTGGCCGTCGCCGGTGAAGGACGCGCTGTCGCGCAGCCAGCCGTCGTAGGGCACGCGCGCGCCGTCGAAGGTGACCTCCGCGTAGTCCAGCGGCAGTGCGGGCACCTCGGGGAGCGGCCGGATCCGTACGCCGGGGGTGGGTCCGGTCGTGGTGCGCAGTCGCAGGGCGAACGGGAAGACGCCTCGCCGGCGGCCGTCCGTCACGAGTTGGGCGTAGACGAGGGCGGCTTTGGGGATGCCGGGTGCCGCCACGTTCCCCATGATCTTCGCCGCGCCGGGCTCCGGAGTGTGCAGGGTGAAGGTCCTGGAGGACGGGTGCCAGACGGCTTCGGTGCCGGGGTCCAGGTGGCTGCCACCGCGGCCTCGTTCGGTGATCAGGATGGTGCCGGTCGTGTCCAGGCGGTCGAGTTCGCCGGTCAGCCCGTCGAGGTACGGGCCGGGGCACCCCAGTTCCAGAATGGTGGCGGTGCACACACCGAGGTGCACCATCGCGGTATGGAAGACGGCGGGGTCGGCGACCGCGGCCCACTCCAGGACGGTCAGCATCCGCTCCCGGTCGCGTACGAGGGCCAGGGAACCTCCCTCGGATCCGACGAGGGCGGCCAGCCGCACGTAGGTGCGCCGGTCGCGGTCGGCGGGAGTGTCGGCCGACGGGCCACCGAAACCGCCGCCCCAGGACAGGGCGGCGTCGAGGCGGTCGAGGGTGGCGAGGCGCTGCTCCCCGTACAGCAAGGTCTTCAACGACGGCGCGGACATGGGCGGGGCCTCCTCACTGCGGTTCGGATCGCACGGGTTCGAGCCGGACACGAGGGGATACGGACGGCCCGGGAACGGGTTGCGCGTCCGGCCGGCGCCATCGCAGTACCTGCGTGCCCCAGGTCATTCCGGCTCCGAGCGCCGCCAACGCCACCAGTGCCCCGTCGTGGAGTCGGCCGGCCCGGCGGGCGGCGTCGAGGGTGACGGGCACGGAAGCCGCGCCGGTGTTCCCGTACCGCTGCCCGGTCATGAAGATCTGCTCGGGTTCCAGGCCCGCGCCCTCCAACACGGTATGCAGCAGCCGGGGATTGGCCTGGTGCGGGACGACGAGGTCGAGATCCGACGGCCGGAGCCCGCCGGCGGCCAGGGCCTCGGACAGCATCGCGGGCAGCCGCTCCTCGATGAACGCCCGGGTGGCGCGCCCGTCCATGAACAGGGTGTAGGCGTCGCGCGAGCGGCCCTCGCCGGGCACGATGCGTACGTACTGCTCCTTGTCGCCGGCCGAGCCGATCCCTGTGTGGAGGAACCCGTACGGTGCGTCGGCGGCCTCGATGACCACGGCCCCGGCTCCGTCGCCGAAGAGGGCGGCCGTGCCCCGGTCGGTGTAGTCCAGGTGGGGTGAGAAGCGCTCGGCGCCGACCACCAGCACCGGACCTTCGGCCAGGCCGCCGGCGAGCAGGCCCAGGGCGGTGTGCACCGCGAAGCAGAAACCGGCGCAGGCCGCGTTCACGTCCAGCGCGGTCGCGGTGCGGGCACCGAGCAGCCTCTGGACGCCGCAGGCGATGCCCGGGACGAAGCGTCCGGGAGTCGAGGAGGCCGCCACCACCAAGGCGAGCCGTTCGGATGCGATCCGGGCGTCGGCGAGCGCGTCGAGCGAGGCACCGGCCGCCAGCTCCACGACACTCTCGCCGTCCGCAGCGACCCTGCGAGACCGTACTCCGGTCCGTTCTTCGATCCAGGCACCGGGCCGTCCGAAGTGGGCGGCGACGGCGTCGTTGGACAGTTCACGCACCGGCAGGCGGGACCCGGTCCCGGTGATGACGTACGGAAACGGCACCCTGACAGCGCCCCCGGGTGCGTCCGTCATGACACCGCCCCCTGTCCGCTTGGCGACGCAGTCCGCACGGCGGCGCACGCGGCCACGGCCTCCCGGGCCCGCTCCGCCTCGGCGGCGAAGACCGCGGCGGGCCGGAACGCCCGGTATCTCCAGCGCGCCCGCGCACAGTCGAAACCGCCTTGGACGACATCGATCGTGACGGCGAAGGGGATCCGGTCGGGGCCACCCGTCAGGTCGCCCACCTCGTCGACGGTCAGCCGCAGTTGGGCGGGAAGCGGGAAGACGAACCGACGGAAGTCGATCTGGAAGTGGTGCATCACGGTGTAGTAGGCGTCCGTGACACCGCGCGCGGCGAGGAACCGCCCGGTCACCGCGATGATCATCTGGCAGGACGCCTCCATCAGCAGCATGCCCGGCAGGTGCTGTCGTTCGGCGGTGTGGTCCTGAACCATCTCGGAGTCCGCGTGAACGACCAGCTCTGCCGTGTAGTTGACGGGACCGATCTCACGAAGCGCCGCCAGCAGCACGTTCTCACTACGCAGCTTCAGCACCTCGCTGCCGTCCAGGGCCGGCGCGGGCGCGGGGGCGAACCGGACCGGGCAGTGCGTCGGCGCCGCTGCGAGCGTCTGCCAGTCCTCCCCCGTAACACCTTGACCGGGCACCAGCAACACCTGGTCGGACAGGGGCGGAGTGGGGGTGGTGAGAGCCTTTGCGACGGCGCCGGACGTCGTCACCCGGTCGTTCTCCGCGAACGTCCGGTACCGATCGCCTACGACGTGGACCGGGCGCAGCGGCGATTCGTCACGCGGCGGCTCGTCGGGCACGGACTCCAGGGGCAGGGACATGGCGACCTCCACCGGTCAGACCCCGTTCAGGGCTTCCCGCTTCAGACAGTCGCACCCCCACGGCTCGCACGGCAGGCGTGCACCCTTGGCGCACGACGTGGTGAGGCGCGCGGGCGAGACGGATCGGGGGCGATGGCGAGCCGTTCGCACTTCGCGCGCTCGGCGTACGGGTCCGTACTTGGGAGCCGAACCCGCGGCTCACCCGAATCTGATGACGGACCCCACCCGGTAATTCACCCGATCGGCGGTTGACGTCAGGACACCGGGGGCGGGGCTGGACCACGAATGGTTGAGTTCCTGCACAGTCGTTCGACAAGGCGAACAGGAGCGCTCTCATGGGTGACATTCGCGTGGCCGTCGTCGGAGTGGGGAACTGCGCCTCGTCCCTGATACAGGGAGTCGAGTACTACCGGGACGCCAATCCCTCCGACCGCGTCCCGGGGCTGATGCACGTACAGCTCGGCGACTACCACGTCCGCGACATCAAGTTCGTCGCCGCGTTCGACGTCGACGCGAAGAAGGTCGGCCAGGACCTCGCGCACGCCATCGACGCCTCCGAGAACAACACGATCAAGATCGCCGATGTGCCTCCCACCGGTGTCACCGTGCTGCGCGGACACACCCTCGATGGTCTCGGCCGGTACTACCGCGAGACCATCGTGGAGTCCTCGGCGGAGCCCGTGGACGTGGTCGCGGTACTCCGGGAGGCTCGCGCCGACGTGGTCGTCTGCTACCTCCCGGTCGGCTCGGAGGCCGCCGCGAAGTTCTACGCGCAGGCCGCGATCGACGCCGGGGCGGGCTTCGTCAACGCACTCCCCGTCTTCATCGCCGGCACCGACGAGTGGGCCCGGAAGTTCACCGACGCAGGGCTGCCGGTCATCGGCGACGACATCAAGTCGCAGGTCGGCGCCACCATCACCCACCGGGTCCTGGCCAGGCTCTTCGAGGACCGCGGTGTCGTCCTCGACCGGACGATGCAGCTCAACGTCGGCGGAAACATGGACTTCATGAACATGCTCGAACGGGAGCGCCTGGAGTCCAAGAAGATCTCCAAGACCCAGGCGGTCACCTCGCAGCTGTCCCACGACCCGGGCCCGGGCAACGTCCACATCGGCCCCTCCGACCACGTTCCGTGGCTGGACGACCGCAAGTGGGCGTACGTCCGCATGGAGGGCCGGGCCTTCGGCGACGTACCGCTGAACCTGGAGTACAAGCTCGAAGTGTGGGACTCCCCCAACTCGGCCGGTGTGGTCATCGACGCACTGCGCTGCGCGAAGATCGCCCTGGACCGTGGCATCGGTGGACCTCTGTTGTCGGCCGCCTCGTACTTCATGAAGTCGCCGCCCGTCCAGTACCCGGACGACCAGGCACGCGACGCGGTCGAGGCGTTCATCGAAGGCCGAGTCGAACGGTAGGGAACCAGTATGGCGTTCACCGTCAACGAGGCGATCACCCGGCTGAGGCGCTCCACGGAATGGGTGACCGTGGACCGGATCCCCCTCGACTTCACCTGCCACCATCCGCAGGGCCTGGACCGGGTCGGCGACAGCTTCTACCTCACCAGCGTGGAGATCCTGGAGGAGACCACCCGTCTGGAAAACCGGGACGGCGGATCCGACCGCACGGCGGGCCGGGGGCGCGGCCACCTGTACGAAATGAGCGCCGACGGCAGGCAGTTGGGCCACTGGGAGCTCGGCGAGGACAGCGTCTACCACGCCGGCGGACTCTCGTACGACGGAGAGAGCCTCTGGGTGCCGGTCGCCGAGTACCGCCCCGACTCGAAGTCGATCCTCTACCGGATCGATCCCGCGACGTCGGCGATCACCGAGATGTTCCGCTACCCCGACCATCTCGGCGCCGTCGCCTGCGAACCCGACAGCGAGCTCCTGCACATGGCGACCTGGGGCGGTCGCCGTCTCCTCGTCATGACGAGGAGCGGTGAACCGGTCCGGGAGATCCCCGTACGGTCCCACTACATCGACTTCCAGGACTGCGTGGAGATGCGGGACGGACTCGCCTCCTGGACCGGGGTCGCGGAGTATCCGGACGGTTCCGGCGGCGTTTTCGGCCTCGGCGGAATCGCCCTGCTGGACATGAACACGGGCGACATCAAGCACGAGGCACCGGTGACCGTCCTGTCCCCGAAGGGACGGGTCATCACCTTCAACGCCACCCATGTGGAAACGGTCGGCGACCGCCTGCGCATGTACGCCCTGCCGGACGACTCCGTGGTCCCCGGGGACACCTGCCTGCTCGTCCTCGAAGCGGCCGTCTAGCACCTGGATCCCGTACGGAAACCAACGGACCGTCAGCGCGCCGAAAGGGCGGACCATGACGACACAGCTGGAATTCGAGAGCACCGAAGCGGAACGCACGGTGGCAGATCTGCTGCCCATCGACGCGCCGCTCGCGGACTGCGAGGAGGTACTCCGCTCGGTCCCGATCTGGTTCCACACCTTCGCCCTCAACCGGGCGGCGGGAATCTACACGCCGGGGCTCGCGCGCGATCACCGCTACCGGATCCCGTTCCTGCCGGCCGACTTCCGTGGGATGCGGGTACTCGATGTCGGCACCTGCGACGGTTTCTACGCCTTCCTCGCCGAGGCACGCGGCGCGGACCGGGTGCTCGCCGTGGACAGCGAGCAGTACCGCCACATGGTCAAGGAACGCTTCGGTGTCGACGTCGAGGGCGGCCAGGCGTTCCGGACGATCGGCGGACTGCTCGGCTCCCGGGTCGAGTACCGCAGGGCCGACGCCCTGGAACTGGCGGGCTCCCGGGAGAGATTCGACTTCGTCTTCTGCTGCGGAATGCTGCACCGGGTGGAGAATCCGCTCGGCATGCTGCACGTCCTGCGCGGTCTGCTGAACCCCGGCGGGCGGATCCTGCTGGAGACCTACGGGGCGGGCGACGACGGGCCGCGGACTCCCGCGATCCGGGTCCTGGCCCCCGGCGAGGCCAACGCCGGGGACGACGTCCACTACTGGGGCTTCAGCGCGCCCGCCGTCACCCGCCTGGCGCGGTGCGCGTCCCTGCGGGAGACCGGCGACACCGAGGAACGGGTCATCGACGGTCACCCCCGGATCATCGCCACCCTGCGCGCCATGTGACCGGCTCAACGGCTGTCGGGTCGCAGCCTTGCCAGGCTTTCCGGGTCCGTGCCGTCCCGACGACCGCCCTGGGACAGGGCGCCGCCCTCGCGCCACTCGTTCCAGGGCAGGTTCCAGTCGCCGAAGCCGTTTCCGAAGGGAGGCATGCGCGCGCCGCCGCTGTTGACGACGGTCACGATGTCTCCCTCGCGCATGGTGTCGAAGAGCCAGGCGGCATCGCGCGCACTCATTCCCGTGCAGCCGTGGGTGACGTTGGCCCGCCCCTGGGAGCCGACCGACCAGGGAGCGGCGTGCAGGTATTCGCCGCTGAGCGTGACGCGCAGGGCGTCGGACACCGGCGTGTCGTAGGCGTCCGGGCTGCCGGCCGGAATGCCGATACTCGTCCCGCGCATCCGCACGTACTGCTCCTTGCCGAGCACCACTTTGATCCCGTTGCGCGTGGCGAACCCGGGCTTCCCCGTGGTCACCGGGATCGTCCGCAGCAGTCTCCCGCCCCAACGGACGGTCATCAGGTGAGCTCTCGCGTCGACAACAGCCTCGACGCGCTCGCCCGTACGCAACGTCAGGGGGGCGGAACGGGCCCCGTACAAGCCGTCTTCGATCCTGATGCCTTCCAGGGCGCTGCTCACCCGGATCTCGGCATGGGCGGGCCAGTAGTCCTTCGGGCGGTAGTGCAGTTCCCGGTCGCTCACCCAGTACCAGGCACCCTCGACGGGGCGATCCGACTCGACGCGAAGGGCACCCTCGACGAGCGCCCGGGCCCGGGGGTCGCGTTCCCCCACGGGTGTGCTCAGCCGTGCCGTGAGAGGTTGCCCCACTCCGTAGGTACCGGCCCGGGGACCGAAGTCCACCCGCAGGGTCTGCCGGCCGGGTTCCGTCGCGAACGCCAACGTACGGTGACCGAGCGCGCCGTTGTGTCCTTCGGTGACGACCCGGACGGTGTAGTGCGCGTCCGCGGCCAGTGGAGACGTGCTGTGCCAGCGGGTGCCGTCCGCGCCGAGTCTGCCGGCGAGGTGGCGTCCGGCCGCGTCGGTGACGGTCACGTCGGTGATGCGCCCTTCGGCCCCGTCGACCGCGACCTCGACGGGCTTGTCGAGAGCACCTTCGGCGCCCGCTCCCCGCAGTACGACCTGCTGCTCCCCCAGGTCGCCCGTCCCCTCCTCGACCGGCGGTCCCGTGCCTCCGTCGAAGGGGGAGAACGCGGTCGCGAGGAAACAGGCCGCCAGCGCGCCACGCGCGACCGTGCCCATCAAGTCCATACGCTCAACAGCTCCTCTCGTCTCGGTGGGCAGCTGCGGCCCGGTGCGGATGCGTGGTGTCAGGACCGCACATAGCGTGAGGCCGACCACGGAGGCGCCGAACGGCCCTCGCCGAAGGGCCCGTGACCACCGGAGGAACCTGAATGCTCCGCACCCTCCTGAGAAGCAAGCTCGACCACCGTTTCGATCTCTACGACCAGGACCACGACGGACTGGTCGGCAGCACGGACTACGCGATCGTCGCCGACCGGATCGCCGCCGCGTTCGGTCACGCACCGCAGAGCCCGCACGCCACGGCGGTCCGCACCGCGTACGAAGGACTCTGGAAGACCCTGTGCGCCGCGACCGGCCACCCGGCCGCCAAGGCCATGGGCCGCGAGACCTTCGACCGCGCCATGACCCTGCTCGCCCTGGGTGACGGGACGTACGAACAGAACCTGGTCCCCGTGACCGTCTCCGTGTTCGCCGCCGCGGACGCCGACGGAGACGGCGCACTCGACCACGCGGAGGCCGTCCGGCTCGTGCGGGCGTTCGGCGTGCCCTCGGCCGTAGCCGAAGACCTGGCCACGGCCCTGGACGAGAACGCGGACGGCCTGGTGACATACGAAGAACTGGTGACCGCGTACCACGACTACCTGACCAGTGACGACCTCGACCGCCCGGGCAACGCACTGTTCGGCTGGACCATCGTCTGACCTGCTGACGAACCGCCGTCCGGCACCTGTCCCCACCCCGTTCACGCCCCGGGGAAGTACCGCGTGAAAGACGAGGCGTCGATCGAGAACAGGCCTCCGAACGGCTGGTTGAGCTGGTAGACGAGGAGCACCACGAAGGTGATGAGCGCGGTCAGCCCCATCACCATGGCGACGTGCGTGAAGCTCCGCCGTACGCCGAACATGAACATGAAGGCGACGGTGAGTACGCCACCGACGATCAGGCCGAACCACAGGACCGGGGACAGGCCGCTCGTCGCGTCTCCCTCCCGGCCCCGCCGCGCGTCGTCCAGCACACTGAGTTGAGCGAGCACCTCCTGCGCCGTGACCTGCTGCGACGCCGTCGCGCCCGCGAGACGCCAGTCCGCCGTCCGTACATCACTCAGCAGGTCCCAGCCTCGGTGCCCCAGGGGCCGCCCCGCCGCCATGGCGGGGAACTCACTGTTCACCACATGGCCGACGTACGACGTCATGCCGCTGCGCATCCTCCGGGCGTCCTCGGACGGCAGCCCGTCGGCCAGCAGATAGACCTGGTGGGCAGCGCTCGCCTCGGTCTGCACATGCTGCTGCGCACTGGACTGGGTGTCCCACACCGACACCAGGGCCAGGCCGAGGACCAGCGCGTAGAGAACGCCGACCATCATGGAGATGTACTCCGCCACGTCCTCGCGCGGCTCGTCGTCCGGACCCATGGGCCAGAAACGGTGCTTGACGCCCACACAGGCCGCGGCGAGCAGGGCGACACCCAGGACGATGGCAAGGGTCTCGGTCATCGGAACCGGCCTCCCGTCAGGTGAGTTGGTGGGATGGGCTAGCCACGTCGCGTCCCGAGGATCGCGGCGGCCATGGCGGCGGGCAGCAGGACGAGGAAGAGGGCGGCGAGCGCTCCCAGCCCTGTGGGCCCCTGTCCGGGGCGGTAGAACCGGCTCAGGATCGATCCGCTCCGCACCGGTGGCCGCCGGGCCTGCGGCACCTGCCCTGTTCCGCCGACCGTGGCACCGGCCGCCTGTCCCGTTCCGCCGGAAGACGCGCCGGGCA
>NZ_JAWOAI010000123.1:0-21334 GCF_033194735.1 Streptomyces sp. W16 | reverse complement strand
TCAGCGATGCGCTCGGCTTGCCCATCACCGTCATGGACGCCCTGCCCGGACCGGCCTGGGCCGCCGCGGCGCTGCTGCTGCCCGCTGCCGGCCTGGCCGTCGGCACCCTCTTCGGCAGCCGCGAAGTCCTCCGCCGCGACCCCTATCTCACGGCACGAGCACACAGCTGACCTCCGCTCGGCTCTCGCTCAGTACTCCGTGACCTGCGCCTCCAAGTACCCCTTCAAGAACGCGTACTTGGCCTCCGTGTCAGCCACCGACAACGGCGCGAAGTGGTCGCCCAACTCCATCGACACCGGCTTGGACGTCCGCAACGTCGGCCACGCCGGCAGCCCGTGCCCGTTCGGATTGCCCGTCGCCGCGAAGTTCGCGACGTACGACGAGGTCGTGTCGGCGATCGCGTAATCCGCCGCGGTCCAGGGGCGGTCGGTGCCGTACAGGTTGCCGAAGAGGTAGTACTTCTCGGCGCCGTGGTAGGCGCCCGCGCCGTCGGCCGGTTCGATGGGGTTGGTGGTGTCGTGGCCCGGGGGGACGTGGGTCCACCAGTAGGTGTGGACGGGGCTGCGGTTGCCGGCCGCCGTCCGGAACTGTGTGCCCCAGAGGAAGGTGGAGACGCGTTCCTCGTCGCGGGCGTAGTTGTTGTACTGGGCTGCCGCCTCCGCGTCCGTCGTGGCGGGGTAGAGGGCGAGGAAGTCGGCCGCCCGGTCACCGAACGTGGTTGCCGCGTACGCCTCGTACGCCGCCACCGTCATCGTCAGTGTCGGCGAGGCGCCGTTCTCGTCCTTGTTGTTGCCGGTGAGGACCGGGATGTCGTACTCGGTGCGGGACTTCATCGCGGCCGTGTAGGACTTCGGCAGGACGTAGCCGTCCAGTACGTTGCCGAAGCTCGTGCCCGCCGCCGGGGCGCCCTGCGCGTACACCTTGGTCACGATCTCGTCGGCCGTCAGCGCGCGCAGGTCCGACAGCGAGGTCGCGCCCATGTACGCAGCGAACGCTGTGCCGTTGGCCTCCGCCGTCGCCAACTGCGCGTAGCCGCCCGCCACATGACCCAGTGCCGGGTCCTTGGTGTACTGCACGCCGGCCGAGAGGAGGGCCCGGTGGAACAGGCCTCGCGCGAGCTTCGAGATCATCAGGATGTTGACGAACGACGAGCCGTGCGACCAGCCCGCCAGCGTCACCCGTTCCGGATCGCCCCCGAACGCGGCGATGTTGCGGCGGATCCACCGCAGCGCCGCCACCGTGTCCTGCACACCCCAGTTCCCCGAACCACCGTGCCCGCCCTCCGAACTCAGCGCCGGATGCGCGAGGTTGCCGAAGGCGCCCACCCGGTGGTTGTACGTCACCACGACCGCGCCCTTGGCCGCCAGGTTCGCCCCGTCGTACACCGGCTGCGAGGCCCACATGGCGCTGTTTCGGCCGCCGTAGATCCAGACGAAGACCGGGCGGAGGCCACGGGATGCGTGCGAACTCCCGTCCGCCGTCCAGATGTTGAGGTTGAGGCAGTCCTCGCTCAGCGGGGGGACCTTGTCGGCGGCTATGCCCGTGACCGGCTGGGGGCAGGCGGCGCCCCAGGTGTCGGCCTTGCGGACACCCTGCCAGGACGGCGGTGGTTGCGGGGCGCGCCAGCGGTTCTCGCCGGCTGTGGAGGCGGCGTAGGGGATGCCCTTGTAGACGGTGACGCCGGGGAGGGCGGCGGGGGTGCCCGTGACCAGGCCGGACCGGGTTCTGATCGGGTGGCTCGCGGCGGTGTGCGGGGTGGCTGATGCCGGGGTGGGAGTCAGGGTGCCGAGCAGGGTCGCGCCGGCCGTGATGCCTGCCGTGCGGCCGAGGAAGTCGCGGCGGTCGAGACCGTCGGGGGAGGGGGTCGAGTGTCGTGAGTCTCGCGGGTCCACTGAGTCTCCGGATCAGTTGAGGACGAGTCGCCTCATGCTGTGCCGGGTGTGCCGGGCGGGCCTAGAGCGGTGCCGTGACTCACAGTGTCCACGGGTGCAACTTAGGTTGCGGGCCTGCCGGTTGACACGTTCTACAGCGCCGACTTGATCGTGCGCAGCACCGCGTCCGCCATCCCCCGCTCCCCGCGCGCGTTCGGGTGCACCGGTGCCGCCGGGCTCTGCGGTACGAGCGGCTCGACCCAGCGGGTGTTCTTTGCCGCGCACGCGTTGTGGTCGGTGGAGGGGGTGTACGTGTCGACGTAGCCGACCCCCGCCTCCGAAGCCCGTTGGCGCAGCACGGTGTTGAGTTGTTGCTCCTTCTCGCGGAGGTAGGTCACGTCGCCCGGTGCGAGGGACATCTCCCGGCCGCAGTCGGCGCTGTCGGCCGGGAGGATCGCCGGGTAGGAGACGACGTAGACGCGGGCCTCTGGGGCGCGGCGCCTGACCTCGGTCAGGATCCGGGTGAGCCGGTCGCCCGCCGTGGCGATCTTCTTCTCTACGGCGTCAGCGTCGGTGTCCGCGCTGCGTGCGCAGGGTGCGTTCTCGGTGAAGTACTTGCCGCTGCCGGTGAGTTGGTACAGGGCGCCCATGGCGACGCAGCGTTTGATCAGTGCGCTGAAGCCGATGTCGTTGCCGCCGATGCCGATGGTGACCAGGCGGGTGTCCGACGAAAGTGCCCTGAGCTGGGGCGGGTTGGTGCCGTCGTTGGTCTTCTGGGCGGCCGTGAGGTCGGCGGTGGCGGCGCCGCTGCAGCTCACATCGCGGAACTTGCCGCCCTTCAGGCCGAGTTCGGCGGCCACGAGGGCCGGGTAGTTGCCGGCGGAGCGGTCGCAGCCCGCGGGGGTTCCGGTGGGGTCGGTGATGCCGGGGCCTGCCGTGTAGGAGTCGCCGAGGGCCACGTACGGGCCCTTCGACGGGGCCGAGTACGCGACCCCGGTGCCGCCGCCGTCACCGTCGCGGCTGACCAGGACCACGGTGAGCAGCGTGCCGCAGGCGAGGAGCCCGGCCACCCCGGCCTGCACTGAGGTTTTCATCGAATTGCCCTCTCTGGCTGGTGAGTTGTGGATGTCCGCGGGCCCGGCGACAGGCCCTACGGGACCGGCGTGAGGTGGACGGTCGGGGTGTCGGTCGTGGTCACCGGTGCCGGGACCCTGCGGCTCAGGGCCTCGCCCTCGACGTCCATGCGGGGGAGGATGCGGTCGAGCCAACTCGGCAGGTACCAGGCCTTGTTGCCGAGCAGGGAGAGGACGGCCGGCACGATCGCCATCCGGACGACGAACGCGTCGAACAGGACCGCGATGGCAAGCCCGAAGCCGATCATCTTGATCATCGAGGCGCCCGCGCCGATGAAGCCCGAGAACACCGCCATCATGATCAGCGCGGCGGCCACGACCACCCGGGCGCTGTGCCGGAATCCCGAGACGATCGCCTGGCCCGGCCCGTCCCCGTGGACGTACGCCTCACGCATCCGGGAGACCAGGAACACCTCGTAGTCCATGGCGAGTCCGAAGACGATGCCCACCAGGAAGATCGGCATCAGGCTCATGATCGGGCCGGTCTGGTCGACGCCCAGCCAGGAGGCCAGGTGCCCTTCCTGGAAGACGGCGACGACCGCGCCGAGTGCCGCGAGGACCGAGAGGAGGAAGCCGAGCGCCGCCTTCAGGGGGACCAGGAGCGAGCGGAAGACGAGGAGCAGGAGGACGATCGCCAGGCCCACCACCAGGGCCAGGTACGGGATCAGCGCGTCCTGGACCTTCTGCGCCACGTCGATGTTCAGCGCGGTCGTCCCGGTGACCTCGAAGCTCGCGCCGGACGTCTTCGACTCGATACCCGGCCGTTCGTCGCGGATCGTCTGGACGAGCTGTTTGGTCTTCTCGTCGGTGGGGCTGGTGGCGGGGGTCGCGGAGAACACCGCTGTGTCGCCTGCGGAGTTGAGGCGCGCCGGGGAGACGGAGACCACTCCGTCCGTGGCGGCTATCTCCTTCGAGATCGTCGCTACGGCGGTCTTCGCGTCGGCGGCTCCCTTGGCGTCCACGACGATGGTCAGGGGGCCGTTGAAGCCTGGGCCGAAGCCTTCGGCGAGGTCGTCGTAGGCGCGGCGTTCGGTGGTGGCGGTGGACTTGGCCTCGTCGCCGGGCATGCCGAGCTGGAGGTTGAGGGCGGGCAGCGCCATCGCGCCGAGGCCCACGACGCCGAGCAGGAGGACGGGGATCGGGCGCCGTACGACGATCCGGGCCCAACGGCTGCCGCCGTTCTCGCCGTTGCCGCGCTTGGGCTTCTTCTTGCGGTCGCGGCGGGACAGTACGGCGTTGGGCCAGAAGCCGAGGATCGCGGGGACCAGGGTGAGGCAGATCAGGACGGCGAGGAGGACCGCGCCTGCCGCCGCGAGGCCCATCTTCGTCAGCATCGGGATGCCGACCACCGACAGACCGGCCAGGGCGATGACAACGGTCAGACCGGCGAACACAACTGCCGAACCCGCCGTACCGACGGCCAGTCCTGCCGCCTCCCTCGGCGCGTGGCCCTTCTCCCGCTCCTCCCGGTAGCGGGAGACGACGAACAGGGCGTAGTCGATGCCGCAGGCGAGGCCGAGCATCGTGGCGAGGGTGCCGGTGGTCTCGGAGAGGCCGAAGGTGCTGCCCAGGGCGAGGACCGCGGACATGCTGATGGCGACGCCGATGATCGCGGTGAGGAGGGGCAGGCCGGCCGCGGCCAGTGAACCGAAGGTGATGAGCAGGACCACGGCGGCTATCGCGATACCGATGGCCTCGGCGCTGCCGCCCGCCGCGGGCTGGGTGGCGAGCGCGTCGCCGCCGACCTCGACGGTCAGGCCCTCGTCCCGGGCCGTGTCGATGGCCCGCTCCAGATGGGTCTTGGCGGCGCCGGTGAGGTCGTCGGCCTTCACCTTGAAGGTGACGGTGGAGTACGCCGTGGAGGCGTCCGCGCTCACCGCCTTCGCGGCGAACGGGTCGACGGCGGAGGCGACTTGGGAACCGTCGGCCGCCTCGGTCACCAGCTTCTCGATCGCCGCCCTGTTCTCGGTCGCGGTGACCTTCTCGCCGTTCGGGGCGACGAAGACGATCCGTGCGTTCGCGCCGTCCGCCGCCGTGCCCGGGAAGCGCTGCTCCAGCAGGTCGAAGGCCTTCTGCGACTCGATGCCGGGCATCGTGAAGCCGTCGTCCGGAGCGGCGGGGGCCTTGGTGGCGGCGAATCCGACGGCGCCGAGGACCGCCACCCACAGGAGGGTGACGAACCAGCGCCACCGGAAGGCCGTGCGGCCCAGGTGATAGAGGAGAGTAGCCATGGCTGGGGAAGGCCTCCACGTCGGCGGTCGGTCGAGATCGTGGTCTCAACCCTTCCGCCGACGGCCTTCCGTCACGAGGGAGTGCCCTCCCGAATGCATGGTGTAGCCCGCTACACCGTCCGGGAGCAGGTCAGCTCCTCCGTCAGCCCACGTTCAGCTCCGTCAGCCGGCCCAGCGGGAGCGTGTGGTGGGTCTGCAGGACCTTCGCGCGTAGATACCGGACGTTGTGCGGGGTGGTGAACACGCCGGTCGGGACGCGGTCGTGGACGTCGATGCCCAGGCCGCGCAACTGGTCGGCCTTGTCGGGGTTGTTGGAGAGCAGGTCCAGGGACGTGACGCCCAGGGCCTGGAGCATCTGGGCGGCGGCCGTGTAGTCGCGGGCGTCCTCGGGGAGGCCGAGCGCGGTGTTGGCGGCGTAGGTGTCGAGGCCCTGGTCCTGGAGGGCGTACGCGTCGAGCTTGTTGTAGAGGCCGATGCCCCGGCCCTCCTGGCGCAGGTAGAGCAGGACACCGCCGCGGTCGGCGATGCGCTCGACGGCCTCGCGCAGCTGGGGTCCGCAGTCGCAGCGGGCGGAGCCGAAGACGTCTCCGGTCAGGCACTCGGAGTGCAGCCGGACCAGCGGGGTGGTGCCGGGGGCGGGGTCACCGAGGACGACGGCGACATGTTCCTGGCCGTCGGTCAGGCCGTGGAAGGTGACGAGTTCGGTGTCTACGGCGTAACCGTCGTGGAAGCGCAGCGGTACCCGGACGCGGGCACGCTGGGTGGCGGCGGGGAAGTCGGGCATGCGGGTCTCCGAGTCCGAAGGGTGACGTAGCGATGTGCTTCAAAACTGAAGCACATCCGCGATCACGGACAATACCGCATGCTTGAAATTTGAAGCAACAGATTTGTGTGACGAGTCACGAACACGGCGGGGAGGAACGGCGGCGCCACGGGACGTCCTCCGGTGCCTCCAGTGCCCGCACGATGCCGGCGCTGATCTCCTCCAGCTGGCCCACCTGCTCCGGGGTGAGATGGTCGAAGATCGCGGCGCGGACGGTCTCGACATGGCCCGGCGCCGAACGCACCAGGACGGCCATCCCCTCGTCGGTCAGGATCGCGGTGCTGCCCCGCTTGTCCGACGGGCACCCCTCGCGCCGCACCAGCCCGTCCTTCTCCAGCCGGGTCACGGCGTACGTCAGCCGGCTCCGGGTGATCTTCGACTTCTCGGCGAGGTCGGTCATCCGCAGCCGGTGGTCCGGTACGTCGGAGAGGTTGGCCAGGATGGAGTAGTACAGGTGGGGCATGCCGGCCTCCTGCTGGAGCTGCCGGTCGATCGCGTCCTCCAGGAGGTGCGTCGCGGCGATGTAGGCGCGCCAGGCGCGCTGCTCCTCGGCGGTGAGCCAGCGAGTCGTCATGCCCCCAGTGTAGGTTTGTTTCAAACTTGAACCAAGCCCGGCCTCGAAGAGAGAGCGCGTCGATGCCCTTCCCGTACGTCCTGCTGTCCGCCGCCGTCTCCCTCGACGGCTACCTCGACGACACCGGCCCCGACCGGCTGCTCCTCTCCAGCCCCGCCGACTTCGACCGCGTCGACGAGGTCCGGGCGTCCGTGGACGCGATCCTCATCGGCGCCGGCACCATCCGCGCGGACAACCCCCGCCTCCTGGTCAACTCCCCCGAGCGCCGCGCCGCCCGCATCGCGGCAGGCAAGCCGGAGTACCCCCTCAAGGTCACGGTCAGCGGCTCCGGCGACCTGGACCCGGCGGCCAACTTCTGGCACACGGGCGGGGACAAACTCATCGCTACGACCGACAAGGGCGCGGAGCGGGTACGGCAACTCGGCCTCGCCGCCGACGTCTTCGCCCTCGGCCCCGACCTCGACTGGCGCCGTCTCCTTGAACACCTGCACGCCGTAAGGGGAGTTGACCGCCTGATGGTCGAGGGCGGCGGCACCGTGCACACCCAGCTCCTCCAGCAGGGCCTGGCCGACGAACTCCAACTGGTCCTGTCCCCACTCTTCGTGGGCGCCCCGGGCGCCCCCCGCCTGTTCGGCCCGGGCACGTACCAGTCGGGCCGCCTCCGCCTGCTGGAGACCCGCCCCATCGAGGACGTCGTCCTCATGCGCTACGAGCCCACCGCCCCCGGCACCGGCGACCTCCCCTCCGCCGCCGACCACCACTGGCTCGCCCTCGCCTGCGACCTGGCCGCCGACTGCCCGCCCTCGGAGACGGCGTTCAGCGTCGGCGCGGTGGTGGTGGCCGAGGACGGCACGGAACTGGCCCGCGGCCACTCCCGCGAGGCCGGCGACCCGGTGGTCCACGCGGAGGAGGCGGCCCTGGCCAAGCTGGACCCGGCGGACCCCCGCCTCTCCGCCGCCACGGTCTACACCAGCCTGGAGCCCTGCACCCATCGCGCCTCCCGCCCCAAGCCCTGCGCCCGCCTGATCCTCGACGCCGGCGTACGACGCGTGGTGACGGCCTGGCGCGAGCCGGACACCTTCGTGGCGGGCGCCGACGGGAGCGGAATGCTGGCGGCGCGGGGGGTCTCAGTGGTCGTACTCCCGGAGTACGAGGACCGGGCGAAGGCGCCGAACGGGCATCTGCCGGGCTGAGGCGGGTCACCTACTCTGAAAAAGTGTGTCACTTTCGCGAAAAGTGACACACTTTTTCGGGACACCTACCGGCCCCCGCTCCACGACCACCGGCCCTCCGCACGTGCCCGCAGAGCGACGCCGTATCGGGCGTACTCCTCCCCGAGCCGGCCCAGTGCCGGGACGAGTTCGGCGGCGGTGGCTCCGAAGAACTCCTCGGAGTCGGTCAACTCGGTGCTGCCGTCCAGCAGTTGGCCGAGCGTGAACGAGTGCCTGCCGAGGACCGCGTCGAGGGATCCGCCCTCCCAGACCAGTCGCCGGGGAGCCGCCACATCGACGATCCTCATCGTGACGTCCTGCTCGCCGCCCGCGCCGTCCGAGACCCGGCCCGGAACCTCCGCCCCGACCACCACCTGCTCGGGCCGCGCGTCGAAGGACAGCACCGGGTGCCACCGCGCGTACTGGTCGAACGCCACGAGCACGCGCCACACGGCCTCCATCGGAGCGGAGATCGTGGTCACCGCGGTGACCACGACCGGCTCTTTCCGGTGGTCCGCGCCGGTCCCGGTGCTCACGGGACCAGTACGATCCGGCCGCGCAGACCGCCCCGGGCCAGCCGGGCGTGGGCCTCGGCGGCCTGCGCCAGGGGATACACCTCAGCCACGCGCGGTGTCAGGACGCCGACCTCGGCGAGCGCCGAGAGATACGCGAGCCGGGGTGCGTCGGGACCGGCGGCGGTGTGGCGCACCACCACGCCCCGCTCCGGCGCCGGCAGCACGTCAAGCCGCACGCTCACGAAGACGCCGCCGTCCCGTACGGCCGCCATCGCGGGTGCGCCCAGAGCCGCCGCGTCGAGCACGCCGTCCACGCCGCCGGGCACCAACCGCCGTACCGCCGCGCCCGGTTCCTCGTCGCGGGACACGAACCAGGTGGCGCCCCGACCGCGCAGATACTCCTCGTCCTCGGGCCGCCCCTGTGCGACGATCCGCACGCCCCGCGTCCGGGCCAGCTCCACGGCGTAGCCGCCGACGGCCCCGCCGGCGCCGGTGATCAGCAAGGTGTCGCGGGGGCGCAGCGGGAGGTGGTCCAGGGCAAGTGAGGCGGTCGTCGCGTTGAGCGGGATCGTCGCCGCGAGCGTCGGGTCCATGCCCTCCGGGGCGGGGGCGAGGGAGTTGAGGTCGGTCACGAGGTATTCGGCCTGGGCCTTCGTGGGACGCAGCACGGGGGCGTCGAACACGATCACCGGGGTGCCGACCTCAAGGAGCACACCCGGGCCGACGGCGTCGATCGTCCCCGCGGCGTCCAGTCCGAGACCGGTGTGGTCGACCTCCGGCATCGGCCCGAAGTACCCGGCCCACACCGCGGAGTCGGCGGGATTGAGCGCGGCGGCGGCGACCTTGACGCGGACCTCCAGGGGACCCGGTTCCGGAAGCGGGACCTCCAGGACCTCGACGGCCTCGGGTCCCCCGGTCTTCCTGACGACTGCTGCGCGCATGATATTCACTCTTCCGTTTGCGAAATGGAACCCATCAAACGGTAGGTGCGTTGCGATCGATTCGTAAGAAGGCACTTCCAAGTGCGTTACAACCCCGCGTCGTAGCGGGCCCTCGCCTCGTCGACCTCGCCGGTCTTCTCGCCGGCCCAGTCGCGCACCTGGGACAACAGGCCGTACAGGCCCTGCCCGAGCGGGGTCAGTTCGTAGTCGACGCGTACCGGCACGGACGGTGTGACCGTCCGCCGCACCATGCCGTCGCGCTCCAGCATGCGCAGGGTCTGGGTCAGCATCTTCTGGCTGACGCCCGGGATCTCACGGCTGATGTGGTTGTACCGCATCGCGTCGCCGTGGGACCCGAGGGTGCACATCGTCAGGCTGACCCACCGGTTGCTGATCGTCGAGAGCAGGGCCACCGCGGGGCAGTCGCGCATGTACGCCTCGTACGCCTTCGTGGTCATCGTCTCTCCCGTCAGGGGGTAACGCACTCAAAAGTGCCTACTTACCAATCGATCGTAACTCACCTAGTATGCGGAGAGTTGCCATTCGCAAATCAAAAGGCATCCGCCCCGGGCAGGTGACCGATCGGCCCAGCAGATCCGATCGGCCCATCAGATCCTGCGGTCCGCCGTCCGCCGGGTCACGCTCGCAGAGAACCGGTGCGGACAACGGCGGAGGTAGGGCACATGAGGGCAGTGCGGCGGCGCTCGGCGGCCGTGATGGGCGCGTCCGTGGCGATGGGGCTCGTCGCCTCGTGCGGGGCGGCGGACACCGGTACCCGGACCATGGCGCGGGCACTGCCCGCCGGCGCGGCGTTCACGCATCCCGGAGTGCTGGTCAGCAAGGGGCAGCTGGACGCCGTACGGAAGAACGTGGCGGCCGGGAAACAGCCCTGGCTGAAGGCGTACTTCGGGATGCGGGACAGCAAGTACGGGTCGTACAAGTACACGGCGAAGCCCTACGCCGACGTCGACTGCCCCTGGAACGGCAAGGCCGCGCACGGGTGTGTCGAGGAGCGCGAGGACGCGATCGCGGCGTACACGCAGGCCCTGTTGTTCAGCATCACCGGCAAGCAGCATCACGCGCTCAAGGCGCGGGAGATCATGGACGACTGGTCGGCGAGGATGAAGGAGCACACCTCCGAGGACGCCGGCCTGCAGACCGCCTGGGCCGGGTCGACGTGGGCGCGGGCGGCGGAGATCGTGCGGTACGCGCCGGGGGCCGGGTGGCCGGCGGACCGGGTCCAGCGGTTCGCGACCATGCTGCGCACCGCCTATCAGCCCGAGGTCACCAAGGACCTGCCGGACTACAACGGCAACTGGGACCTCGCGATGACCGACGCGGCGATCGGCATCGCCGTCTTCCTCGACGACCACAAGGCCTTCGACGCGGCCGTCAAACGCTTCCGCGACCGCGTGCCCGCCTACTTCTACCTGGAGAAGGACGGCAAGGTGCCGCTCACTCCGGCCCGCTCCACCGTCACCACCCCGCAGAAGCTGACGACGTACTGGTTCAAGCAGACCACCTTCAAGGACGGCATCGCCCAGGAGACCTGCCGCAACTTCAAGCACGTCGGGTACTCCCTCGCCGCCACCGGGCACATCGCCGAGACCGCCTGGCACCAGGGCGTCGACCTCTACGACGGGGTCAAGGACCGGCTCAAGGCCGCCCTCGAATTCCACTCCCGCTACCAGCTCGGCGAGCCCGCGCCCGCCTGGCTCTGCGGCGGCAGGGTCGACCGGAACATGGGGCCCGACCTGGAGGTTCCGCTCAACCACCTGGAGGACCGGCTCGGCATGAAGGTGCCCGCCGCGCACAAGCTCGCCGAGACGACCCGGCCGGCCGGCAGCGACGACCTCTTCGTCTCCTGGGAGACCCTCACGCACGCCGGGAACACCGCCGACTGAAACCTGTGTGACATCGGACCCCGCGGATGGCGTATAGTTGCAATCACAACGGCGCGGGGTGGAGCAGCTCGGTAGCTCGCTGGGCTCATAACCCAGAGGTCGCAGGTTCAAATCCTGTCCCCGCTACTCAAGGCCAAGGGCCGGAATCCAGAACATGGATTCCGGCCCTTGGTGTTTCTCCCGCCCCGGTCGGCCCACCCCGCTCGCCGCCCTCCCCCGGCCAGGAAAAACTGGACGTGTGGAGGAGGAGGGTCCGTATGCGCGAGCCGGCGGGCGGCTGCCCGGCGATCCCGTCCCCGACCCCGGCCTCGGCCCCGACGAGGGACGGCGGACCGCCCGCGTCCTCGCCCTGGTCCGCCGGCTGCCCGCGCTGCTGCTGATCGTCGGGGCCTGCTACGACTACTTGACCCCGCAGGACTTCACGGCGGCCCCGTTCTTCACCGCCGCCCCGCTCGTCGCCGCCCCGCTCTACTCACGGCGCGGCACCGTGCTCACCGGCCTGGCCGCCCTCGCCGTCGTCCTCGCGATCCACATCAGGCTCGGCATCCTCCTGCGCACCGACGCGGTCACCGAGGTGGCCACCGTGGCGACGGTCGCCGTGCTCGCCGTCCTCATCAACGCCCTCGTCCGCCGCAGCAGCGAACAGCTCGCCTCCGTACGCGAGATCGCCGAGGCCGCCCAGCGCGCGGTACTCCCCGAACCGGCCGAGCGGATCGGCGGGTTCGAGATCGCGGCACGGTACGAGGCGGCGCAGGAGGGCGCGTTCATCGGCGGCGACCTGTACGCGGTGCAGGACACCCCGCACGGCGTACGGCTGGTCGTCGGCGACGTACGCGGGAAGGGCATGGGCGCGGTCGCGGCCGTCGCGGTGGTCATCGGGGCGTTCCGGGAGGCAGCCGAGCAGGAGACCACCCTGGAGGCGGTCGCGCAGCGGCTGGAGCGGGCGCTGGCGCGCGAGGGCACCCGGCGCGACGGGCTCGACGCGTTCGAGGGGTTCACCACGGCTGTCCTCGCCGAACTCCCGCACGGCGACGGCGTCGTACGGATCGTCGACCGGGGCCACCCGCCGCCGCTGCTCCTGCACGCGGACGGCACCGTGGACACCCTGCTCGTCAAGGAGCCCGCACTGCCGCTCGGGATGGGGGAGTTGGGGTTCTGGCCCGACCGGGCCGAGGAGTTCGCGTTCCCCGGCGGAGCCACACTGCTCCTGTACACCGACGGCCTGTCCGAGGCCCGCGACTCCCACGGCGTGTTCTACGACCCCGGGGAGCGGCTGACCGGGCGGACCTTCCGCAGCCCCGAGGCGTTGCTCTCCCTCCTCGCCAAGGAGGTGCGCCGGTACTCCGGGGGCGGCATGACGGACGACATGGCGATGATCGCCGTACGCCATCCATGACCGGACATGCCGTCAATACCTGTGGGAATTCCAAGACATGGTCAACTCGCCCGTTTTTCGGCGACGGTGGGCCGTTCGTCCAGCAAGGAAAGGTTAATGATCAAGCGAACGGGCTTGGAATCGGGCGCCCGTGTCTATTAACGTTCGATAACGCAGCACGGTCGTCCCAGCCGTCACAAGAGACAGCTCCGTGCGCACGCGCCGAATCCCGCAAGGGAACCGGGGAACCACCACTTGGGGTGAATCGCTCGTCGACAGCCGTGGGAACACGGCAGGTTTACGCGCGTAGGAGACCTTCCTGCTCCGAACCCGTCAGCTAACCCGGTAGGCGAGAAGGAAGGAAAGGAGCACGCCCACGTGGCGTCAAACCAGGCTGCCCCAGAAGCCCCGGTCGTCTACGGCGGATACCGCCCCGACGAGGGCCCCTGGGAGGAGTGGAACCCCAGCGCGGAGACCGTTCCTCCCAACCGCGGCAAGCACCGTGTCGCCAAGCAGCGTGGTGGCGGGGGATTCGCCCGCAGCTCCACCGTCCTGGGCGTCGGTGTCATAGCCGCCGTCAGCGCGGGCGGCATGGCCAGCGCCAACACCGGCAAGCCGCCGGTCTCCATCTCCCTGCCCGACCTGCCCTCCGTGGGCCATCTGCTGGACGACTCCTCCAGCACCCCCAAGGGTTCCGCGACCGCGCTCAGCAGCGTCGGCGTGACCACCACCGAGACCGCCAAGGGCACCTCGGACGCGGGCGAACTGCTGCGCAACCGGATCATGGAACAGGCCGAGCTCCAGCAGCTCCAGGTCGACGGCAAGTCCCAGGCCGCCGCCGAGGCCGCCGTCGCCAAGCAGGTCGACGCCGCCGCCGCGAAGGCCGAGCAGGCCGCCGCTAAGAAGGCCGCCGACGCCAAGGAGGCCGCGGAGGCCGCCGCCAAGAAGAAGGCCGAGGCCGCCAAGCTCGCCGCGCTGGCCAAGCAGTACACGCTGCCGGTCGGCTCGTACACGATCACCGGCACCTTCGGCCAGGCCGGCTCCATGTGGTCCTCCGGCTACCACACCGGACTCGACTTCGCCGCGCCCACCGGCACGCTGATCAAGGCCATCCACAGCGGCACGGTCACCGAGGCGGGCTGGGCCGGGTCCTACGGCTACCGCACGATCCTCACCCTCAGCGACGGCACCGAGCTGTGGTTCTGCCACCAGTCCTCGATCAACGTCAGCGTCGGCCAGAAGGTCGCCACCGGAGACGTCATCGGCCGCGTGGGCGCCACGGGCAATGTGACCGGACCGCACCTCCACCTGGAGGTCCACATCAACGGCGCGGCCACCGCCAGCGACCCGGCGCCCTGGCTGCGCAGCAAGGGCCTCAACCCCTGAGGTCCCCGAGACTTCTGGATCACCCGCTGGAATATCCGGTTCCGGCCCGGCTGTTGACGTAGAGCATGACTTCTCTTCGCAAGCTGGGCCGGTCCGACCTGGAGATCTTCCCGCTCAACCTCGGCGGCAACGTCTTCGGCTGGACCGCCGACGAGGCGACCTCCTTCGCCGTACTCGACGCGTACGCCGCCGCGGGCGGCAACTTCATCGACACCGCCGACTCGTACTCGGCGTTCGCGCCGGGCAACCAGGGCGGCGAGTCCGAGACCGTCATCGGCAAGTGGGTCAAGGCCCGCGGCAACCGCTCCGACGTCGTCGTCGCCACCAAGGTCAGCCAGCACCCCGACTTCCCGGGCCTGAGCGCCGCCAACATCAGGGCCGCCGCCGACGCCTCCCTGCGCCGCCTGGACACCGACCACATCGACCTCTACTACACCCACTTCGACCAGGTCGAGGTGCCGGTCGAGGAGATCGTCGGCGCGCTCGACGAGCTGGTGAAGGCGGGCAAGGTGCGGTACATCGCCGCCTCGAACATCTCCCCCGAGCGCCTCCAGGCCTCCCTCGACCTCTCCGACCGCGAGGGCCTGGCCCGCTATGTCGCGATCCAGCCGCACTACAACCTCGTCTCCCGCGACACCTACGAGGGCGAACTCCGGGACGTGGCCGAGCGGAACGGCCTGGCGGCACTCCCCTACTTCGCCCTGGCGGCCGGCTTCCTCACCGGCAAGTACCGGCCCGGTACGACCGTGGACAGCCCGCGGGCCGGGCGGGCCGCGGGCTACCTCGAATCGGAGCGCGGCCAGAAGGTCCTGACCGCCCTGGACGAGGTCGCACAGGCCCACGACGCGTCCGTCGCGACGGTTGCCCTCGCCTGGCTCGCCGCCCAGCCCACGGTCGCGGCACCGATCGCCTCCGCCAGGACCGTGGACCAACTGCCCGCACTGCTGGCCGTGGCCGAACTGGCGCTCACGGACGCCGAGATCGAGCAACTGACCCAGGCGTCGGCCTAGAGCCTTCCGAGGGCCAGTCAGGACCGGTACGGGTTGTACGCGGGATACGGCGACGACGACACCGGATTCCCGTACACCCCGTGCCCGCCGTACATCCCGTTCCCGCCGTACACGGGCCACGGCGGCACCACCACCGGCACCGGTGGCGCGATACGCCGCGCCGCGTACTCCAGCGCGGGCCGCGCAACCTCCCGCCGCTGCCACAGCTCGTGCAGCAACTCCCTTTCCCGTACGGCGAATTCGGCGCCCACGCGGCCCCGTGCGGCCCGGTGCCGCAGGAACGCCAGAGAGGTCGCGCAGGCCTCGTAGCGGGCGACCGAGCGGGCCGCGGGGCGGCCGAGGTGATGGCCGGCGTATTCGCGGGCCAGCCGGCGGGCCTTCATCGAACCGAGCACGAACGGTTCCGACGGGGTCAGCCAGCCCGCCAGGACATACACGGGCAACTCCTCGCGCACGGCACGCAGTTCGCGCTGCCGGGTCCAGACCGCGAGCCAGGTCAGCAGACCGAACGCGGGCACCATGAACGCGCCGTAGACCTCGAAGAAGCCGTACTGGCCGAACGTCGAGGAGCCGTTCCAGACCGCGTGCATGCCCATCGCGAGGAGCAGTCCGGTCAGCGGTACCAGGACGCGCCGGACGTGCTGCCGGTCGGGGGAGAGCGCGGCGATGCCGAAGCCGATGCCGGTGAGGACGGTGAACAGGGGGTGCGCGAACGGGGACATGACGATGCGCACGAAGAACGTCGCCGCGGTCACCGAGGTGAAGCCGCGGTCGCCGGTGAGCTGGTCGGTGCCGAAGGCGGTGCCGAGGTAGAGGATGTTCTCGGTGAACGCGAAGCCGGTGGCGGTGACCCCGGCTATCACCACCCCGTCGACGATCCCGGTGAAGTCCCGTCTGCGGAACAGGAAGACGAGGAGTACGGCTGCCGCCTTCGCCGATTCCTCGACGATCGGGGCTATGACGGTGGCGCCCAGGGTGTCCGCGCTGGTGGGGTCCGCGGTCGCGGTCGCTATCCATCTGGTGGCGAAGCTGTTGGCGACGATCGCTATCAACGCGGCGGCGCAGGCGCCCCAGGCGAAGGAGAAGAGGAGGTTCCGCCAGGGCCCGGGGTCGACCCGGTCCAGCCAGCGGAACGCGGCGACGAGCAGCGGCACGGGCAGCACGGCGAGCCCGAGGCCCACCAAGAACCCTTCCGTGCCGGTCTGTTGGCGGACGAGGGCGAGGATGACGAGCCCGGAGAGCGTGAGCAGGGTGATCAGCGCGCCGTAACGGACCCCGTTCCGCTGCCACCAGCGCTCGCGCGGCACGTGCCCGGGCACACCACCGGCCGGGTGGCCGGGGTGTGGGGGGTACGGCGAAAACGTGGCCACGGCATCGACCCTAACGAGGTAAGGGCACGGCCCGCGAGGGAGCCTGGCGTCAGCGCTGGTCGTCAGTGCTGGTCGTCGTGGGGTACGCGACGGAAGAGCAGATCGTTCACGACATGTCCCTTGTCCAGTCCCTGCCCCTCGAAACGGGTCAGCGGCCGGAAGTCCGGACGAGGCGCGAAATCGCCGTCGGGTTGGCTGTTCTCGAAGTCCGGGTGCACGCCCAGCACTTCGAGCATCTGTTCCGCGTACGGCTCCCAGTCGGTCGCGCAGTGCACGGTCGCGCCGGGTTTGAGGCGGGTCGCGGCCAGCGTCAGGAACTCCTCCTGGATCAGCCGCCGTTTGTGGTGCCGCTTCTTCGGCCAGGGGTCGGGGAAGTAGACGCGCAGCCCGTCGAGCGAGTCGGGGGCGAGCATCTCGCGCAGCAGGATGATGGCGTCCCCGTTGGCGACGCGGATGTTGGAGAGCCCGTGGTGGTCGGCGAGGCCCAGCAGGTTGCCCTGGCCCGGGGTGTGCACATCGGCGGCGAGGATGTTCGTCGCCGGGTCGGCGGCGGCCATCTGCGCGGTGGCCTCGCCCATCCCGAAGCCGATCTCCAGCACGACCGGGTTGTCGTTCCCGAACAGCTCGCCGAACTCGACGACCCGCTGCCCGTCGATGTCCAGCCCCCACTTGGGCCACAACCGTTCCAACGCGTCGGCCTGCCCCGTCGTCACGCGGCTCCGGCGCGGCTGGAAACTCCGGATGCGGCGCTCGAAGTGGGAACCGGCGGGGTCGGGCTTGGGGCCGTCGGGGAATCGGGGTTCGCCTTTGGCTCGGATGCGCTGTGCGGCCTCGGCGGGGGCGTCGGGGGTGTTGGGGGAGTCAGACACAATGCGTCGATTTTACGGGGAACTGGGAGCCGCCGGCTTCACCGGGAGTCGGACGCCTTCCTCCTGCCCAAGTACGGCCAGGGCCCGCCTCGCCACCTCTCTCCCGATCGGTAGCGAGGCGGTCGCTGCCGGGCTCGGGGCGTTGAGGACGTGCACCGCCCGCGGGCCCTCCTTGATGAGGAAGTCGTCGACGAGGGTGCCGTCCCGCAGCACGGCCTGGGCGCGTACCCCGGCTGCCGAAGGAGTGAGGTCGTCGGGTGTCACTGCGGGGAGCAGCCGCTGTACGGCGCTGGTGAACGCGCTCTTGGACACCGACCGCCGCAGCTCGCCCACCCCGTACTTCCAGTGCTGCCGTGCCATCCGCCACACCCCGGGCCAGGCCGCCGTGGTCGCGATCTCCCGGGGGCGTACGACACCCCAGCCGTAGCCCTCACGGGCCAGCGCCGGCACCGCGTTCGGTCCCACGTGCACGCTTCCGTCGATGCCGCGTGTGAGGTGCACACCGAGGAACGGGAACGCCGGGTCCGGCACCGGATACACCAGGCCGCGCACCAGCTCGGGGCGCGTCAGCGTGTAGTACTCGCCGCGGAACGGCACGATCCGCATCCCGGGGTCGTCCCCGGTCAGCCGGGCCACCTCGTCGCACTGCAGGCCGGCGCAGTTCACCAGCACGCGCGCGCGGACGATGTCTCCACCCCCGGCACCGTCCGTCGTCCGGACGGCGACCCCGCGCTCCGGCCGCCGGTCGACATGGGCGACGCGCGCGCCGTAGCGGATCTCCGCGCCGGAGGCCTCGGCCAGGTGCCGGGCGACCGCGACGTAGTCACAGATCCCGGTCGTCGCGACCTCTATGGCGGCGAGGCCGCGCACCTCAGGTTCGTACTCGGCGATCTGGGACCCGCCGAGCTCCCGCACCGGAATGCCGTTCTCCCGGCCGCGCTGCACGAGCGCGTGCAGGCGGGGCAGTTCGGCGCGCTCCGTGGCGACGATCAGCTTGCCGGTGACGGCGTGCGGAATGCCGTACTCCGCGCAGAACTTGACCATCTCGGCGGCGCCCCCCACCGCGTACCGCGCCTTGAGCGAGCCGGGCCGGTAGTAGATCCCACTGTGGATCACCCCGCTGTTCCGCCCCGTCTGATGCCGGGCGGGCCCCGCCTCCTTCTCCAGCACGGTCACCCGCGTACCCGGCGCGGCCCGGCCGATCGCATACGCGACCGACAGCCCGACGATCCCACCCCCGACCACGAGCACATCACAGTCGTACCCGACCACCGCGCACCACCTCCCGGCTTCGATAGTGCACTGCGCCACTGACAGTGCCTTCAAACCCGGGGAGGGCATGCCAACCCAGGGGCGCGGGGAACTGCGCGACCAGCCACAGCGGGCCCGCACTCGCAAGACGGTACAAGCCGGGCAGATCCTTAGGCGGGCGCCATCAACAAAGGCCGAGCCCGCTCCCGCAGCTCAACAACCCGCGGCTCGTCCCCATAAGGCTCCAGCCGGTGAAGAAGATCCTTCACGTACTCGGTCGTGCGGGCCGAAGAAATACGCCCGGCAACCTCCACCGCCCGCACCCCCTGCTCACAAGCCGCGTCAAGATTCCCCGACTCCAACTCGGCAACCGCGGAAACCACCAGCCGGAGCCCGTGCGACCGCACGAACTCCTCCGTCGGCTTCGACAACGCCTGCTCCGTGAACCTCCGCACCTGCCGCGGCGCCTTCAGATCCCGGTAGCACTCCGCCGCGTCCGCCGCGAACCGGTCGTAGCCGTAGAACCCGAGCCAGGACGGATCGTTGTCGCCCTCCCGGGACCGCTCAAGCCACCCCTCGGCCGCCTTCAGCGCCGCACCGGCCGCCTGGGCGTCCCCCGCCTTC
Source organism: Streptomyces sp. W16 (assembly GCF_033194735.1). Classification (NCBI taxonomy): domain Bacteria; kingdom Bacillati; phylum Actinomycetota; class Actinomycetes; order Kitasatosporales; family Streptomycetaceae; genus Streptomyces; species Streptomyces sp. W16. The sequence goes on along the minus strand of NZ_JAWOAI010000123.1, from coordinate 2,246 downwards.
GCGTGGGACCGTGCCTCGACGAGCCGGAAGAAGCTCATCGTGCGGGCAGTCGCAAGCCCCCGGTTGCGCTCAAGCGCGGCCTGCGCGAGGTCGACACCCTCGTCGCCGAACCCCCGGTAGGTCGCCTGCAACGACATCGAGGCCAGGACATAACCCCCCAGCGGTACGTCCGCCGCCGCGCGGGCCAGCCGCAGCGCCTGGATGTAGTACCGCTGCGCCGCCTCCTGTTGCCCGGTGTCGAAGGCCATCCACCCTGCCAGGCGGGTGAGTTCGGCGCTCGCTCCGAAGAGCGCTCTGCCGACCTCGTCGGAGTACGAGCCGAGCAGCAGCGGTGCCGCCTCCACCCGCAGACACTCCGGCACCATCGACGAACGCCAGTCGCCGCCCCCGTACTTGGAGTCCCAGCGCCTGGCGTCCTCCGCGGCCTCCCGCAGCTTCTGCACATCGCTGTGGCCGACTTTGAGCGGTGTCCCGGAGCTCTCCGCGGAGTTCGCCTCCCGGGCCACCGAACTGTCGGCCGGGGTTATCAGCCACCGTGAGGCGGGCGTTGCGTATGCGCTGACTGCGAACGACCCGGCGAGGGACTGCCAGATGCCGCCGGAGCCGGCCCGGCGGCCGGCGAGGTCGAGGCGGTACAACTCCGTTGCGGAACGCACGGCTTGACCGACGTCCCTGGGGAATGCGAGGCCCACTTCCGGCGCGGGATCCGCGTCCGCCAGGCCAATCTCGTGGAGCGGCACAGGGCGGCCGAGCTTCTGGCCGATGGCGGCCGCGATGAGGTGCGGGGCGGCGCCCTGGGGCACCATTCCCTTCGACACCCAGCGCGCCACCGACGTCTTGTCGTAGCGAAGTGTCAACCCGCGTTGAGCGCCAAGATCGTTGACGCGACGCGCGAGTCCTGCGTTGCTGATTCCCGCGAGGGCGAGAACGGTGCCGAGTTTTTCGTTCGGCCCGCGTTGCTCCCTGGACATGCGCCACCCCTCGACACAGACGGCTGCCGCGCTGGCATAACCATGCGGCATTCGTAAACCCAGCGTAGTTCGCCGCATCCCAAGCGTTAAGGGGCATTGTTCCGGTTGGCGGGATTGTGGTCCGTACGCGAGTGCGGGGTTTGCACGGAGGGTTGCGACGTGCCCCCGCCGTGTGGCCGTGCGCCCGTGTGTGCGCTCTTCTCCGGCCATCGCGGGAGCGCTTCGATGGATCGTGCGTGGGTCGGCCCGCTGTACTGGATCCAGTGGGCTGGGGGACACCGCCGCCTACATCCCCGCGGGCGGCGGACCGGTCCGGGAGGCGTACTCCGCCTCCCGGACTGTGCGCGGTGTGAAGCGGTGCGCACGGCATGTACGGAGCGTGCGCGAGCCTGTGCTCGGAACACCGATTTGGCCGAAAATCACCCCCGCCTCTCGGTGCCGAATACCGCTCCTACCACGGGAGTTGAGGGCGCGTTAGGGGTTTTGGGGGAGCGTATCGGGGGCGCATTCGCGTCGCGGACGTAGGGTCGTCCTTGTCCGGTTGTCCCTCGTCCAGGGCGTCTTCACGCGATCTCAAGCGGCTTCTCCGGCCCTCCGGAAGGCGTCCTTCATGGCAGCATGGTGCCCAGTTCGTGCGGTGCACTGGTTGTCCACAGCCTGTGGAGGCGTCGATGCGGTGGTTGGTGGGATGGAGCAGTACCGCCGCTGGAGCCGCCGCGATCGGTTCGGCGGGGGCTACCGGACTCGACGGTGAGACGGTGCATCCGGTGGGGTCCCAACTCCTGTGGGGCGACCCGGATCCGCTGTGGGCGGTCGGCGACTGGCGGCCCGACGAGGTGCGGGTCGTGAAGGTCGACGCGGAGACCCGGATCGCGGTCCTCGGTACGTGCGGCGCCTCCGACGAGGAGCTGCGCCTCAGTCTGTTCTCCGCGCGCGGAGGGGCACTTCGGCATCTGACGGCCTGGTCGGGCAGCTACACGGCGGTCGTCAAGGTCGGCCGCCGCACCATGGTCTGCGGCGATCTCGCGGGCGCCAAGCCGGTGTTCTACACCCCCTGGGCCGGCGGTACGGCCTACTCCACGGCCGCGCTCCCGCTCGCCGACCTCATCGAGGCCAACCTCGACTTCGGACACCTGGCCGCCCTGCTCGCGGCCCCCGATGTGCCCGCCGCGCTGCACGACTCGACGCCGTACGACGGCGTGCGTCGCATTCCGCCGGGGCATGCGCTGATCCTGCGCGCCGGGGCGCGCGAGATCGCCGGGTACGAGCCGGTCG
>NZ_JAWOAI010000122.1:0-21401 GCF_033194735.1 Streptomyces sp. W16 | reverse complement strand
CCTCCGTGCCCGGGCCCACGGCACTCCTGTACGGCGCGGACAGCCCGGTCGTGACCGCGGAGGGCGCGGCGGAGGCGGCCCGGCTGCTGCCGTCGGCCGTGCTGGCCGAGGTCCCGGACGCCGGCCACATGCTGTTCTGGGACAACCCGCTCGCCGCACTCGCGGCCCTGCGCCAGGTGCTGCACCCGATGCTGGCGTGACGTCGGCGCGCGGGTTCCCGGAGATCGCAGGTCCGGCCGACGACTCGATCAAGTGCCGTGCTTAAGTGGGCTTCATGGGTGACGAAACCACAGCCCCGACGTCCACGCCTCCCGGGCCTCCCCCGGAGCTCACCGCTGCGCCCGGCTACCAGGTCCGCCGCCTCTACCAGGCGTATCTGGCGGTCTGGATCCGTGCCGTCGACCCGACGCTCACGGGCCCGCAGTTCGCCGTGCTGCAGGCCGTGGACGCGGCTCCGGGGAGCGACCAGCGGTCCATGGCGTCAGCGGTCTCCCTGGACACGTCGACGATGGCGGACGTCGCCCGGCGCCTGGAGAACCGGGGCCTGATCGTGCGCAGGACGGCCGCGGACGACGGCCGGCGCAAGCTGCTCTATCTGACGGAGGAGGGCGAGCAGACCCTCCACGACGCGAACCTCCGCGCCCGACGGCTCGACGAGCGGCTGCTTGAGCCGTTCGGACCGGAGCAGCGCGAGCACATCATGCACCTGTTCACGTCCCTCGCCGACCACTGGGAGGGACTCACCGAGGGCTCCTGACTCCGCGGCGGCGGCTTCCGGATCCCCGGTGGCCGACCACACCCGGAGGATCCCGTGACCGATCACCACATCGGCATGATCGTGCCCAGCTCGAACCTGACCATGGAGACGGAACTGCCGCGCATGATGCGGCAGCGGGAGTCCCTGGTTCCGGAGGACCGGTTCGTCTTCCACAGCAGCCGTATGCGCATGCGGCACGTCACGCCCGAGCAGCTGCGCGCCATGAACGCGCAGACCGGGCGAGCGGCGCTGGAACTGGCCGACGCCCGGCCCGACGTGGTCGTCACGGCCTGCCTCGTGGCCATCATGGCGCAGGGGCCGGGGCACCACTGCACCGCCGAGGACGAGATCACCGGAGTGCTGCGCGCCGAGGGTTCCCAGGCGCCCGTGGTGTCGAGCGCGGGCGCTCTGCTCGACGGCATCAGGGCCCTGGGAGCCGGGCGGGTCGCGATCGTCACGCCGTATCTGAAACCGCTCACGCAGCTCGTGGCCGACTACATCGAGGACGCGGGCATCGAGGTGGTGGACGCGTTGAGCCTGGAGGTGCCGGACAACCTGGCCGTCGCCCGCCTCGACCCCGCCGACCTGCGCGAGCACTGGCGGCGCCTGGACCTGTCACGGGCCGACGCACTCGTGCTGTCCGCCTGTGTCCAGATGCCTTCGCTGCCGTCGATCCAGCCGGTGGAGGAAGCGGCGGGACTCCCCGTGCTCTCGGCGGCCACCGCGACGGCGTACCGCGCCCTCGTCGAGCTGGGCCTGCCCACGGTCGTTCCCGGTGCGGGCCGCCTGCTCAGTGGTGAATGACGGTGATCCGCTGGCCCGGGGCAGCCGTTCGCCCACTCGCTGAACGGGCGGCCGGGCCCGCCGCTACGGGGGAAAGCTGCGGACCCGGCCGGTACCCACCGTCGCACACCTGCCCTCCCGTCCGCAGGAGTTCACCGTGCCGGCGTCATCCGCGTTCGCGGGCCGGTACTGGGACCAGGGACTCCAGCGCGATCAGACCGACATGGACAACAAGCACAAGCAGGTCGGCATCGTGGTGGGCGATGCGGACGATCCACGAGAAGGCGTTCGTGATCGCCCGCCCTGCCCGGATCGACCCACGACCTCGCTGCTGCCCGGCACCACGGGAGCACCGACGCGCTCACCGAGGCGGGATGGCGAGCGGCGGTCCATGGCCTGGTTCCGTGGCGGGAGCCGGTGTCCTGGCGGGGACGGGCGGCTGGAAGACTGAACGCCTGTGACACATTCTGATCTTGCTCGCCGTATCCATGCCGCCTCTCATCTGACGGGGCGTTTCACGCTTCGCTCCGGACGCACTGCCACGGAGTACTTCGACAAGTACCGGTTCGAGGGCGACCCGGTACTGCTGGACGAGATCGCCCGGCAGATGGTTCCGCTGGTGCCCTCCGGCACCGAGGTCCTGGCCGGCCTGGAGATGGGCGGCATCCCGGTGGTGACCGCGCTCGGCCGACATACGGGCCTGCCCTGCGCGTTCGTGCGCAAGCAGGCCAAGCCGTACGGCACCTGCCGTCTCGCCGAAGGCGCGGAGGTCGAGGGCCGTCGGGTGCTGGTCGTCGAGGACGTGGTCACCAGGGGCGGGCAGATCGTGCTGTCGACCGCGGACCTGCGTGATCTGGGGGCTCAGGTTTTCGAGGCTCTGTGCGTGATCGACCGTGAACAAGGCGGCGCCGACACCCTTGCGGCCAAGAGCATCGGGCTGTTGTCGCTGCTGACGGCCGGAGATCTGCGGGCTGCTGCCACCTGATCGGTGGGCGGTCAGTCCGTACTGTCGCCTGACTCCGTCGTAATGGCTCCTCCCCGGCGGCCGGCCCGGACGGCGAGCTGCATCGCCCCGAAACCGTCGATCCTGCAGTCGATGTCATGGCCGTCGACCCGTCGACCAGCCGGATGCTGCGCACCTACGTGCCGGCCTTGATTCCCGAGGGACTCCCCTTGACCGTGAGTGCCTTCACCACGACGACAGAGTCGCCGTCCTGCAACACATTGCCGACGGCATCCTTGACCACCCGCTCACCGTGGAGGTCAGGAGCACCCGGAGGATTCCTGTTGGCGGATCTTGAGGCTTCAAGACCGGCCGGGCATTGGACAAGTTCCCCCGGATCGTCGCCGCCGTATCGGATATGGCACAGCGGTTCTGCACCGTGCTGGACTGCGTCGACATCGGCTTCATCCCCCATGGCACCCTCGATGAACTGCCGCTGCCCTCCCGACTCGGCGCCACCCGCGTTGGCGGGATCGATCTGAACAAGCCCCGGATCCGCGCCGTGCCGGCCGGAGTCCTGGCCCTGTCACCCGCCCCCGGCGGCTTCACCGCCGCCGATCTGACCGCCGAGGTCACCGCGATGCGTGGCATGGACGGCTACACCACCCGCCAGGCCGCCTACGACCTGCGCAAACTCCGTGGCAAGGACCTGGTCGACGAACCCGGCCGAACCCGGCACTACCTCGGACCACCCGCAGCCGCCCGCATCATCGCGGCTCTGACCACCCTCCGCGACAGGGTCATCAGCCCGCTACTCGCCGGTGTCACCGAACCCCGACGGCGATGGCCCCCCGCCACCTGGACCACCATCGACCGGCACTGCCGGACCCTCCGCTTGGAGATGATGGCCATGTTCACCGAACTGGGCATCGCCTGCGGACAGACAACATTTCGTCGACCGGGATTTCGTAAGCGCCTAGCCCTGTCTCCGGGAGGGTGAGACGGGCGCCGTCTCGCCGGAACCGACGGACGGGCCGGAGGCGGCGAGGTCGAGGAGCGTCATCTTGTCGTGGTCCGGGCTGCCGGGCGGCGCCATGTAGATGACGAGGCGCTGGCCTTGTGCGCGGTTGAGGGACAGCCCTTCGTGCGAGAGCGTCATCGTGCCGACCTTCGGGTGTCGGAGCGTCTTCTCGCCGTCGCCGATCGTGTGCACCTCGTACCGCTCCCAGAGCCGGTTGAAGTCGGGGCTCTTGACGATCAGCTCACCTACGAGTGCGGCGAGATCCGGGGCATCCGGATCGGTGCCGGCGATCGCCCGCAACTGGGCGACACACCCCTTGGCCTTCTGTTCCCAGTCCGCCCACAGCTCGCGGGCAGCTGGGTGCAGGAAGGTGTACCGGACGGTGTTCCGCTGCCGCTCCGGCCAGTCGGCGATGCCGTGGAGCAGCCGCAGCCCGCCGGGATTGGCCGCCAGCAGGTCGTTGGTGCGGCTCACGACGTACGCCGGGTTGGGCCGGAGCGTCTCCAGAAGCTGCGTGACGGTCGGACGGACCCGCCGTGACGGCAGGGGACGGGGCTCGGGCGCACGCCGCGCCGCCCGCGCCGCCAGCTCGTGCAGGAAGCCGCTCTCCTCCTGGTTGAGGCGGAGCGCGTCGGCCAGCGCCTTGACCACGGAGGGGCTCGGACGGGTCTCCTTGCCGCGTTCCAGACGGATGTAGTAGTCGATGCTCACACCGGCCAGCGCCGCCAGCTCCTCCCGGCGCAGACCCGGCGTACGGCGCGTGCCGGTTCCGGCGGGCAGTCCGACGTCTGCAGGGCGTACGTCGCCACGGCGAGCCCGCAGAAACTTCCCGAACTCAGTCATGTCGTCATTCTGCCAGCGTGTGATCAAGCGCCCAGCCCGGAGCCTGGCCCTGCTACACCCACCTATGGCGCACCCCGGAAGATCACGGTCTGCCTCGCCCTCGCGAGCCTCACCAGTCTGGACGGATGACCACTCTTGAACCAGCCCGCGCGTCACAGGATGCCCGGCAACGCACGGCCGCACCGAAACTGATCCTGGCGACCACGTTCATGGGCATCTTTCTGCTCAACCTCAACACCATGGCGATGAACGTGGCGCTGCCCGGGATCGGGCGGACCTTCGGCGGCAGTACGGCGGGACTGCAGTGGATCGTGGACGCCTACACGCTGATGTTCGCCGCACTCTTGCTTTCCGCGGGCACGCTCTCCGACCGCATCGGGGCGAGCCGCGCGTTCGGCGCCGGCGTCGCGGTCTTCACGGTCGCCTCGGCGGCCTGTGGACTGGCGCCGGGGCTGGGCGAGTTGATCGCCGCCCGCCTGATCCAGGGGAGCGCGGCGGCGATCATGCTGCCGTCCTCGCTGGCCCTCGTCAGGCAGGCCTTCCCGGACGCGGCCGAACGGGCACCGGCCATCGCACTGTGGACGGCTGGCGGAGCCGTCGCGGTTGCCGCCGGCCCGGTGGCCGGCGGGGTGCTGTCCAGCACTCTGAGCTGGCGGGCGATCTTTGTCGTCAACCTGCCCGTCGGCATCGCCACCCTCGCGGTGTTGACCCGCGCGGAGCGCTCGCCGCGCCGTGCCACGCCGCTCGATCCGTACGGCCAGCTCACGGCGATCGTCGCGCTCGCGGCGCTCACCTTCGCGGTGATCGACGGAGGGGAGAACGGCTTCGGCGAGCCCGTGGTGCTGGGCTGCCTGGGGCTCGCCGTAGTGGCGACGGCGGCGTTCATCATGATCGAGGCGCGTACCGCCGCGCCGTTGGTCCCGCTCGACCTCTTCCGTTCGCGCACGGTGACGGTTTCGGTCGCGATCGGCTTCGTCGGCAATGCCGCGTTCTACGGGCTGGTGTTCGTGCTGAGCCTGTTCTTTCAGGACGTTCTGAACCTGTCCGTCATGGCCGCGGGGCTGATGTTCCTACCGATGATGGCCGTGATCGCCGGAGCCAACCTGGCCTCGGCCAGGGCTGCGGCGCGCTTTGGGCCGCGGATGCCGATCGCCGTGGGACAAGCGATCTTCGCGCTGGCGATGTTCGGCCTGCTCTGGATCGACGAGGGCACCAGCAGACCAGTGATCGCGGCGATGCTCATCCCGGTCGGCCTCGGCCTGGGTTTCTTCGTACCTTCCCTGACCGCCATCCTGCTGAACGACATCGCCGCAGATCGGGCCGGAATGGCCGCCGGGATCCTGAACTCCTTCCGGCAGACGGGCGGCGCGCTCGCCGTGGCCGTCTTCGGAGCCTTGGTCGCGGACCGGGGTGAGTTCATTGTGGGTCTGCGGGTCGCCTTGTGCGTCGCGGCTGTGATGCTGATGGCCACCACGGTCGCGGCCCTCATGCTGCCGCGCGGCCGTAGCTGACGGGACGGTGACGGGGATGTCTGGCCCGGGGCCCGGTAATGAACTCAACCTGTGGGAGCCGAGCGGCGCACGTCGTGAGGGCGCTCCTCACCTCGCCTCGGCCGGGTAAGGGGCACCCCGACCTTCAGATCGGCCAGGTCCTGTCTCCTTGACCGTTCACAGGCCGGGGCGTTGCAGGCGGTCCATGGTGGTGCCATCAGGATTCCGCCCAAAGACGGCCTTTAGAACGGTGGGGAGGTCTTCCTCGGGGACCATGGTGCGCACGTCCGCCAGAACCTGGGGAAAGTCGTCATCGTCGATGACGCCCATGTGCTCCTGACGGAGTTGGTAGATGATCTCGACGAGCTCTGGTCGCAGCCGGATCCCCGTCAGGGACGATTGCGGTCACGAGAGTCCGTTGCCCAGCCACGAGATCCAGTTCCAGATACCACGCGTCATCGGGCACGGAGTACATCGCGGTGATCGCGTAGCCGCCGTCGGGGTGTCGAAAGACCATTGCCGCATGCTGCCACGCTGGACTGAGGACGTGGCTCTCCAAATTACGCGGTCCGACGGCCCTACCCCCAGGCCCAGATGAGGATGGCAGCGAAGTAGAGCGCTGCCCGATAGGCGATGGCGAGCTTGTCCGTTCGCACGGCCAGCCCCGCCACTGCTTGAGCCGGCTGATGCATCGCTCGACCGCGTTGCGCTGCTTGTACGCCTCTGCGTCGAAGGCGGGCGGCCGGCCCCCCGAACGGCCTCTGCGCCGACGATGACCGGCCTGGTCGGACGGCTGGGGAATGACAGCGCGGATCCCGCGGCGACGGAGATTCTTCCGGATCGCGCGTGACGAATATGCGCGGTCCGCCAGAACGGCGTCCGGTCGAGTTCTCGGCCTTCCCGGCCCAGTCCGCGGCACACGGATACTGGCCATGACTGCTTCGAAGGCCGTGCACTGGTGGGCCTTCGGCGGACCGGACGACGTCGACAACGGACTGTGCCTGTGCTCCCTGCACCACAAGCTCTTCGACAAGGGAGTCCTCGGCGTCGACGACAGCCGTCGCATCCTGGTCTCGCAACGCTTCGTCGGCCACAGCACCGCCGCACGCGAGCACGTCGTAGCACTCGCCGGACGCCCGGTCATCGGCCCGCAGTCGGCCGCACGCCCCGTCGCGGACGACCACCTCACCTGGCACACCAGCCAGGTCTTCCACGGCACCCCACGCCTGGCCCCGCCTCCTGCCTGACCGGCTCACCGCCGAACCCCGCTCTTCCACGTGCTCCTGCAAAGGCTGCCTTCCGGCCAACGCTCGCTTCCCGCGCTCGGCCACTCATCAGCCGCCAAGAGGGGTCGTCCACACCTCGGAGCCGACACCGTGCCCCTAAGACCGGTGAACCACGGTCAGCAACGGTGCGATCCTGCGCTCCCGAGCGCCACACCCGAGCACGTATGTCCGGGTCGGAAGCTATCCGGCTCTCCCCAAGTGCCCTCGTTTCCCAAGCTGCGAGCGCGAGTTCGAGTCAGCGCCGCCTACTGCGATGACTGCAAACCTGACCAGGGCCCGCCCTGGTTCGGTCGAGCGCGCCTAAAAGGCCCAGGTGGCTGTCTCCGCGTGAACGGTGGAGGGACGAGCAGTTCGTGTTGGGGCCGAACCATGACGTTCTACGGGACGGGGTCAGCAGCGAACCGCATGAGTCGGGTCAGATCATGTCGTCCAGTGGACGCAACTCGTCGGCGTAGGAGACCGAGGTACGACGGAGGATCCCGTTGCGCGCGACCGTGTACTGACCCATCCGCCCCAGCGGCGGCGAGTACGTGTGGATCGACACGCTGCCGGCATCGCGTCCGGTGAGCCGGTGGATGTGGTCCGGGCCGAAGCAGAAGACCTGACCGGCCAGCACCTCGGTTGCCAGGCTCGGCACGCCGACGGCCAGATTGTGTTCGACGAGCGCGCCCTCGGCCACCGCCACGGCACCGGACGAAATATCGTGATCGTGCCAGCCGGTGTCGTTCCGCGGCGTCCAGCACAGCACCCAGACATCGACGTGGGCATCCCGGTGCAGCGAGACATAGTGCCGATTGTCGTCGTCGAAGGCGACGTGCTCACGCCAGCTGTCGGGGTCCGCGGCTATCGACGAGGCCAGCTCCAGCAGTTCCCGCTTGTCCAGGTCGCGCCCCGGGAGCGCGTCGAGGGTGACGGCCGCCCGCACTCGATGCCACGGTTCGGCATCGCGGGCGGCGGCGGTGTCGAGGTCGTGGGACGGAAGCGGTGCGGTCACGGTCGTACTCCTTCGGGCAGGTGGGATGGATTGCTCACGCGTACGGCGTGCTCTGCGGCCACGCCGAGTTCGGGGCCGACCGGGATGGCGCAACACAGGTCGCCACCCCGGACCTGGGCGTCGACGCGCAGGAAATGAGCCACCGCGTCGAGCGCCCCGCGGCCGTACGACGAGGTGTCGACGCAGACGCACGGGTCGAGCCGGAGTGGGCAGCCGCCGCGCATCGTGAACCGCTTGTGGTGGACGGGGCCTGGACCGGCCGCAACGACGTAGCAGATCCGCAGTTCTCCAGCGACCTCGGAGTGGCCGTCGAGGTCGCCGGTGTCCGAAGGCCGATGAGCCGGCCGGAATGCAGCAGTGCCGTCCGTCCGCCGAGCCGGGGCGTGCGCGTGCGGATCCTCAACTGCTCGACGAGGGCTTCCGGACACAGGTGTTGGTGAATGTCGGTCGCACCGTGCTCGCTCATGCCGTCTCTTTGGTTAAGCGCTTCAGTGATGCGCTCCAGTGAAGCGCTTAAGTGGAGGCGGTGTCAATGCGCGCCGGGAGGCCGTTCCGCTTCGGGCGACGGGGGCGGCTGCCCAGTTCATCGAGTCGTTACACTGACGACGTGCCAAAACAGCCGCGGCGGATCACCCTGCGCGACATCGCGGAGGAGACCGGGCTCTCCGCCGCCGCGGTGTCGTACGCGCTCCGCGGACTTCAGGTACCGCCCGAGACCCAACGGCGTGTCCGAGAGGTGGCCGATCGGCTCGGTTACCAGGCGGACCCGATCGCCCGCGCTCTGGCCTCCGGGCGCACGGGGTATGTCGGGGTGCTGTGCGGGTCGCTCGCCGACGTCTGGCAGCAGGATCTCGCCGCTGCCCTGGGCCGTAGGTTTCTCGGAGTCGGTCGGCACGCTCTGATCGTCGACGCCTCCAACGACCCCGAACTTGAGGCGACGCTCGCCTCCCAACTGGCCGACCAGCGGGTGGACGCGCTGATCGTGCTGCCGGTCGACCCGGCCGCCGCACACTGGAAGGAGGTCGCCCGGCGGACGGTGCTGACGTCCATCGGCGACGGGTTGCCAGGGGCAGCCACCGCGGCGGAGGTCGTCTTCGACAACGAGGCCGGGGTCACCGACGCCTTCCACCGGCTCGTCGACTGCGGTCACCGGAGGATCGCCGTCATGACTCCGAGCCGGCCCACCACCCCCGACCGCCCCGCCGAGGTGATCGCCCATCGGGTCGCGCGGAGTCTCGGGCTGGACGTCACACTCCACCCTTCGCCGCACGATCTGGAGGGCGCCACCGCGGTGGCACGGACCGTACTGGGCTCGGCGAATCCGCCGACCGCGTTTCTGTGCCTGTCCGATTCGATGGCCTACGGCGTCTACGCCGGGGCCCGGGAGCTGGGACTCGAAGTACCCGATGACGTCTCGGTCATGGGCTTCGACGACCATCCGCTGTCACGGCTGTTGACGCCGCCGCTGTCCAGCTACCGGTGGCCGGCGGACCTGCTGGTGGACCTGGTGGTCAAACGCACGGTCAGAGCGATCGACGAGGACAAACTCAGCCGCCGCAAAGTCCTGCCCCCGGAGGCGAAGCCACGCGGTTCGGTGGCGCCGCCGAGGACCGCACGCCGGTAGGGCCGAGGACCGCATTTCCCGGGAGTGCCGACGGCGTGCAGTCGTCCTTCACCGGTGGCAAGGCTGGCCCGGACGGTGATGCGCGGGTTGCGGGCAGCGGGTACGGCGAGGGTGCGGGACTGCTTCGTGGCCGTGGCGTCTCCGCTCACCGAGAGGCTTGTGACGGCGCGGCCGCAGGCGGCCAATGCGTAGTGGTGGCCGTTCGGGGACACAGGTCCACACGACGCGGCCGATTCCGTCGGGCAGGTCCTGTTCGGCGAAGTCCCAGTTGCTGACGGCGCGTACGCCGGTGTCGCGCAGCGGCTCCAGGGCGCAGGCCTTGCGGGCCCGGGCCAGCAGGCCCTGGGGGCCGGTAGCCTCGTGGGTCCGGCGGGCGGTGGCCGTGTCCGGGCAGAAGGACGAGGTGCGCCGGACGGACCGGATCGCCGTGAATCCCGGGACGGTCACCGTTCCCCGCCGCCGGACGAGACGTCCGCACGGGCACGCGGACGCTTGCCCACCGGGCGCGAAGAGTGAACCGCAGCGGTGCCGCACCTCCGTACGCTCTACGCCCGGTCCCTGTCGCGCAGGACGATGGCCGGGCCACCACCGCCGGCGTCCCAAGCTCGCGGGTGCCGGGGCCGGTCGCACACGACACGAGCGAGGAGCGGACATTGGCTGTGGTGATGTTCATGCGCTGGACGGGTGTCACCCCCGAGCAGTACGACACAGTTCGGGACACCGTGGGCTGGGAAGAGGCGTCCCCCGCGGGCTCACAGGTCCATGTGGCCTGGTTCGACGACCAAGGACTCAATGTGACCGACGTCTGGGACTCCGAACAGGCCTTCCAGACCTTCTTCGCCGAGCGACTGGCTCCCGCCGTCGAGAAAGCAGGCATCACCGGTCAGCCCGAAAGTGAATTCCGGCCACTGCATCGCCGCTTCGTCACCCCCGGAGTCGTCGGCGGCGCATGACCGCGAGTTCCAGGGCTGAACCGGAATCTGCCGACGAGTACGGCCCCGGCCCCGCGGTCTCAGTGCCGTCCGCGGGGTCAGCGGCTCTTGCGTACCCGGGCCGCCGCTCGGGCTTCCGCGGTCTTGCGGGCCTCGGCGGCCTTGCGGGACTCCTTGGCCGGTCGGCCCGGGCGGGTGCCCAGGCCGCGGAAGGGGGCGTTGCCGCTGGTCTTCGTCCCCGTCGGAGGGCGCTTGGCCCCGGTGATGGCCGTCAGTTGTTCCTCGCCGGAGCGCACCTGTGTGACGGTCGGCCGGATGCCCGCCTCGGACATCATGCGGTTCACATCACGCCGTTGGCCGGGCGTGACCAGGGTGACCACCCTGCCGGACTCCCCGGCACGCGCCGTGCGCCCGCCCCGGTGCAGGTAGTCCTTCGCGTCGGCCGGCGGGTCGACGTTGACGACGAGGTCGAGCGCGTCGATGTGAATGCCGCGAGCGGCGACGTTGGTGGCCACCAGCACGGTGACCTCGCCGTTCTTGAACTGGGCGAGTGTGTGCGTGCGTTGCGGCTGTGACTTCCCGCTGTGCAGCGCGGACGCCCGCACGCCACTGGCCCGCAGGTGACGGGTGAACTGGTCCACACCGGCCTTGGTGTCCAGGAACATCAGTACGCGGCCGTCCCGCGCTGCGATCTCGGTCGCCGTGGCGTACTTGTCGGCGCCGTGGATGTTCAGTACGTGGTGCTCCATCGCCGGGACCGAGCCGGCGACCCCGTCGACCGACGCGAGAACAGCGTCGTGGAGGTAGTCCTGGACCAGCGGGTCGACGTCGCCGTCGAGCGTGGCCGAGAAGAGAAGCCGCTGCCCGTCGGGGCGGACCTGGTCCAGGAGGTCCGAGACCTGCGGCAGGAACCCCAGGTCGCACATCTGGTCCGCCTCGTCCAGCACGGTGATCCGTACCTGGTTCAGGTGGCAGTCGCGGCGCGACACCAGGTCGGTCAGCCGGCCCGGCGTCGCGATGACCACTTCGACACCGGTCCGCAGCAGCGCCGACTGCCGGTTGATCGACAGGCCGCCGACCACCGTCGCCAGCCGCACACCCATTGTCCGCGCGTACGGCACGAGCGCGTCGCTCACCTGCTGTGCGAGTTCCCTGGTCGGCACCAGGACCAGCGCGAGCGGCCTCTTCGGCTCCGCTCGCAGGCCTGCGGTCCGTACGAGCAGCGGGAGCCCGAAGGCGAGTGTCTTGCCGGAACCGGTCCGTGCCCGGCCGAGCACATCGTGGCCGGCCAACGCGTCGGGCAGCGTGGCCGCCTGGATCGGGAAGGGCTCCGTCACCCCGAGGTCCGTCATCGTCGCGACCAGCTCGGGTGGCAGCCCGAGCGTGGCGAAGGAGACGGTCGGCGGCTTGGCGTCCATGGGAACCTTCCTCGGTCTGCTGCCCGCAATGCGCCGGGGCCCGCACCCCTTGGTACGGGCCCCGGCGATCTCGAAGCGTTCTCCCACTTTATCAGCGGACACCCACACCACCTGCAGGTCCGCTCCACCGACAGTGAGGACGTCGGGTCTGTGGATAGAGTTCTGCTATCAGGGCCATTTTGAGGTAACCGTCCGGCGTTCGGCACACTGCTGCGCCGGGCAGTGTGCAACACACTGAAAGCGACAGAATTTATTATGAGCAACGTCTACTTCGACATCACCATCGACGGTGCCCCCGCGGGCCGCATCGTCTTCAGCCTCTTCGACGAGGTCGTCCCGAAGACCGCCCGGAACTTCCGAGAGCTGGCCACCGGGCAGAACGGCTTCGGCTACGCGGGGTCCGGCTTCCACCGCGTCATCCCGCAGTTCATGCTGCAGGGCGGTGACTTCACCAACCACAACGGCACCGGCGGCAAGAGCATCTACGGCGAGAAGTTCGCGGACGAGAACTTCGACCTGAAGCACGACCGCCCGTACCTGCTGTCGATGGCGAACGCCGGCCGCAACACCAACGGCTCGCAGTTCTTCATCACCACCGTCGTCACCTCGTGGCTCGACGGCAAGCACGTCGTCTTCGGCGAGGCCGTCCAGGGCCAGGAGATCATCGACAAGATCGAGTCCCTGGGCTCGCAGTCGGGCTCCACCAAGGCCAAGATCGAGATCGCCGCGTCCGGCGTCGTCGAGGGCTGAACCGAACCCGGCGCGGCAGCAAAGTGACTGCGCGCACCGGGCCGCGAGTTCCGGAGCCCGGGCCCCGGGGACGAAGTCTGGTCCCCGGGGCCCGGGCTTTGTCCGCGCCAGGTCGGACGCCCCCCGTCGAGCGGACGGCGTCAGGCGGTGGCCGGACCCCCGTCCCAGCCACAGGCACCGACTTCCGTCGCCCGGGGTTCGGTCACCAGGGGTAGTAGTACCAGGACGTGCAGGAGGTGTTGGCGCCGCTCACTCCGGCACAGACTCGTGCGCGGACGATGTAGCCACCGCCGGTGGGCGACTCCCCTCCGCAGCCGCTCTTGCTGCCGTTGCCGTCTCCCACGATGTCGGTGACGCCCCTGCTGGTGTAGTACTGGGTCCGCACCCCCCAGTTGTCGGCGTTGGTGTCGCAGGCATAGACATAGTTCCCGCCAGTGGTGACCACGCCATAGCCGCGTCCGGTGAGCACGATCGCCGAGTCCGCCGATGCGCTTTCGGTCATCAGGCCCAGTGCCGCGCATGCGGCGCCGGTGGCCAGCAGGCCGCACTTCACCTTGTGGTTCATTTTCACGGGTATCCGCCTTTCGTCGTCGACTTGTCCATGTGTCGTCACGTCCTCGGACGGCACGGTGGTCCGCTGGGAAACCCGACCACCGTTGGCGCCGGCCCCGCTGGACTGCCTGCCACCGATTCCAGGGGCCGCGCCGTTGATTGGCAGCCCGCTCACCGCACAGGAATCAACCGCCGCGCCGGTGGCATGGGAAACCGGCGCCGCTCGCGCTCGACAGCACCGCAGGAGCCGTAGCTGCGCCCCGTCGCGGTCGGCATCGCCCGTCCCGCCTGCGAGGTCGGCATTGATGGCCGCGTCGGCCGGGGCTGCCAATCAACTCGGGGCTCAGTGGGATGGATGCTCGACCGGCAAGTGTCTGGTGCGGTGTGCCGGTGTACTGCACGGTGGATCCCCTTCACAGGGGCGCCACCGGGAACGCGATGTCGAGCAAGCGCCGTAGGACAAGCACTGTCTGATGCGGCGCAAGGGGGGAGAGACACATGGGCCGTCCTGAGAGTCCGCTGGATCCGGAGGGCGGGCCTGTCCAGCGTTTCGCCCACGGGTTGCGCGTGCTGCGCGAGGAGGCCGGCAGGCCGACGTACCGGGCCATGGCCGAGGGTGCCGGGTACACGGCCCCGACCCTGTCCGAGGCCGCCGCCGGTGAGCGGCTGCCGTCGTTGCCCGTGGTTCTGGCGTACGTGGCCGCGTGCGGCGCGGACGCCGCGGAGTGGGAGCGGCGCTGGCGGGAGGCGGAGCGGGAGGAGCAGGAGCAGCCGCTGGTCGATGACGGTGCGCAGGCCCCGTATCTGGGTCTGGCGCGTTTCGCGACCGGTGACCGCGACCGGTTCTTCGGCCGGGACCATTTGACGGCCGACCTGGTGCGGCTGGGCGGGGCCCACCGTTTCGTGGGTCTGGTCGGTATGTCCGGCAGCGGGAAGTCCTCGCTGCTGCGGGCCGGGCTCGTCCCCGCGCTGCGGCAGGAGGCGTCACCGGCACGGCGTCCCGCGGCCATCCGGATCCTCAGTCCCGGTGAGCGGCCCGCGACCACCCACTCCCCCGCTCTCGTCCCCGCGGAGGGGGACGGGGACACCTGGGTGCTGGTCGACCAGTTCGAGGAGGTCTTCACTCTCTGCCACGACGCCGGTGAGCGCACCGGGTTCATCGATCAACTGCTCACCGCGCTGGACGCGAGCAGCCGGCTGCGGGTGGTGGTCGCGGTCCGGGCGGATTTCTACGGCCGCTGCGGCGAACACCGCGGTCTGGCCCGGGCGTTGCAGGCGGCCAATCTGCTCGTCACGCCGATGAGTCGGGAGGAGTTGCGCGAGGCGATCGTCAAACCTGCCGCGGCCCACGGCCTGGTCCTCGAACGTACGCTCACTTCGCGGATCATCGACGAGGTGGCCGACGAGCCCGGTGGTCTGCCGCTGATGTCCCACGCGCTGCTGGAGACCTGGCGCCGCCGGCGCGGCAAGACCCTGACCCTCAAGGGTTATGAGGCCTCGGGCGGCATCCACGGCGCCATCGCCGGCACGGCCGAGCAGGTGTACACCCGTCTCGGCCCCGAGCAGGCCGCCCGGGCGCGCCGCCTGCTGCTTCGTCTGATCACCCCCGGTGAAGGCGCCCAGGACACCCGCCGCCCCACCCCGCACAGCGAACTCAACCCGACCGGTACCGAGGACACCGATCTCGTCCTGGAGCAACTGGCCCGCGCCCGTCTGATCACCCTGGACAACGACACGGTCGATCTGGCCCATGAGGCGCTCATCACCGCCTGGCCGCGGCTGCGTGACTGGATCGACACCAGTCGCGAACTCCTGCGCAACCACCGGCGATTATCCGAAGCCGCCAGGGTCTGGGACGAGCTCGACCGCGACCCCGGGGCCCTCTACCGCGGCTCGCGGCTGGCCGCCGCCGAGGAAGCCTTCCCCCCGGAGCAGCGGGATCAACTCACCCCGCTGGAGCACGCCTTCCTCGCCGCCGGCCTCGACGCCCGGGACGAGGAGCACGCCACCGCCACCCGCAGAACCCGCCGACTGCGCACCCTGGTCGCTTCCCTGGCCGTCCTGCTGGTCCTGGCCCTCACGGCGGCCGGGCTCGCGTACAACCAGCGGCAGTCCGCCGTCACGGCCCAGCGCGCGAGCCTCTCCCGCCAACTCGCCGCCCAGTCCACCGCGTTGCTGGCCGGCGACTCGGACCTCGCCTCGCTGCTGGCCGTGCAGGCCTACCGCACCAGTCCCACTCGCGAGGCCACGATCAGTCTCTACGCCGCCGCCGGTGTACCGCTCGAACGGCGCGTCGACACCTCTTCCGAAGTCGTCCACGCGGTTGCCTTCAGCCCCGACGGGAGGACCGTCGCCACGGCCGCCGGCGACAATGCCTTGGGCAAGGACACCGTACGGCTGTGGGACACCACCACCGGCCGTAAGCAGGCCACCGTGATCAGCTCCGCCAACGCCGCCATCTGGTCCCTGGCCCTCAGCCGTGACGGAAAGCACCTGCTCACCGCGGGGGTCACGGGGGTACGGGTGTGGAACGTCGCGACCGGACGGCAGGAAGAGCGGCCTTCGCTGTCGGACAGTCGCTTCGAGGCGGTGGGTTACGTGCGGGGGCGGGCAACGGCTGTCAGTAGCGCCGGACATGTGTGGGACGTGGCCTCCGGCCGCGTCACGGCCACCCTCGCCGCCCCCTCGGCGACCGAGATGCTGGTGGCCTTCAGCCCGGACGGCCGTACCGTGGCCACCGGCCGGCACGATCGCAAGGTCTTCCTGTCCGACCCCGCCACCGGCCGGCTCCGGGCCACGCTCACGACCGATGCACTGGACTCCCTGCAGTCAGTGGCGTTCAGCCCGGACGGACACACCGTCGCGACAGGCAGCGATTCAGGGGCCGTACGGCTGTGGGACCCGGCCACCGGGCGCGCCGAGACAAGCCTCACCGGCCATACCGGCTCCGTGCGGACCATGGCCTTCAGCCCGGACGGCGGTGTTCTCGCCACCGGCAGCGACGACAGCACGGTACGGCTGTGGGACGTCGCCGGCCGCCGGTCCGCAATCACCTTCACGGGCCATACGGCCGCCGTGGAATCGGTCGCGTTCAGCCCGGACGGCAGCACACTCGCCTCCGGCGCGGGCGACGGCTCCGTACGACTGTGGGACGCCACCAGCCGCAGGCCCGAACGCACCCTCACCTGGCCCCTGGAGGGAGGCCAACCATCGTTGGCCCTCAGTCCGGACGGCGGCACCCTCGCCTCCGGCGACGCCTTCAGTGCGGACCGTGACGGCGATGTACGGCTGTGGAACATGAGGACCGGCGCCGTCCGTTCCGTGCTCCCGGCCCACCTCTCCAGTGGCACGACATCCCTCGCCTTCAGCCCCGACGGCGACAGGCTCGCGACTGCCGACGACGCGGACACCGTACGGCTGTGGAACCTCTCCACCGGCCGGCAGAAGACGCTGGCCGAAGCAGGTACGGCGGTGGCCTTCAGCCCCGACGGTTCCACCCTCGCCGTGGGCCGCAACGACGGCACCGTCTCGCTCCGGGACGCCGTCACGGG
Source organism: Streptomyces sp. W16 (assembly GCF_033194735.1). Classification (NCBI taxonomy): domain Bacteria; kingdom Bacillati; phylum Actinomycetota; class Actinomycetes; order Kitasatosporales; family Streptomycetaceae; genus Streptomyces; species Streptomyces sp. W16. The sequence goes on along the minus strand of NZ_JAWOAI010000122.1, from coordinate 4,457 downwards.
GCGGACGAAACACGTCTTCCGGGACAACCGTCGCGAGGGGACGCAGATGTCGTTGCTCTTCAGCCCCTCGGGCAGGATGCTCGCCGTCACCGGTGCTTTCAGCAAGGTACGAGTGTTCGACGTCGTCGACGGACGGCCCGCGTTCGTCCTGAACGCGGGTGGCTCCAGTAGTGCCGCCCGGTCGTCGGGGCTGGCACGAGCAATCGATCAGTCGAACGACACCGTGCTGTCGGTCGCCTTCAGCCCCGACGGCGACAGGCTCGCGACCAGCAGTGACAACGGCACGATACGGCTGTGGAATGCGGCCACCGGGCGGCTTGAGGACACGTTCACGAAGGCGGGGACCCTGGTGGCCTTCAGCCCCGACGGCACCACCCTCGCCACCGGCGACGACGACGGCTCCGTACGGCTCCGGGACGTCTCCACCTGGTACGCGCGGACCACGTTCATCGGTCACACCGGCGCGGTGCGCGCGCCCTGGCGTTCAGCGCCGACGGGCGCACGCTGGCCAGCGTCGGGACCGAGGGGAGCATACGGCTGTGGAGCGCGGCGCTGCCCGGCCCGGGAGCCGTCATCCGCACCATCTGCAGGGCCGTGCACCGGGACATCACCGCGCAGGAACGGTCCCTGTACCTGCCTGCCCGAGTGACCGGCCCGGTGTGCCGGGACACCGAATGACCGCGAACAGTGAGCAGGGCAGGGGCTGCGGGCGGGCCGTCGTACGCCGTGCACCGCCGAGTGCTCCTACCTCGCTTCAGGGCGCGGACGCCAGGTGCCGTCGAGCGGGATGCCGGCGGCCTCGGCGATCCGGTTGCGTGAGGCGAGGAGGCGGGAACGCAGGGCGGGCAGGTCGACTCCCACGAGGACCCCGTCGCGCTTGACCACGCGGCCGGCGACGAGGACCGTGTCGACCAGACCGGGGTGGCCTGCGCTGACGAGGGTGGCGGCCGGGTCGGTGACCGGGAAGACGGTCAGGTCGTCGGTGCGGAGCAGGATGATGTCGGCGTCCTTGCCGGGCGTGATGCTGCCGACCCTGGCGTCGAGCCCGCACGACCGGGCGGCGTCGACGGTGGTGAACTCCAGCAGGTCGCGCGAGCGCAGGCCGCCGTCCAGGCCGCGCTGTACGGCGAAGGCGGTACGGAGCGTGGAGAACATGTCGCCGCCGACCGAGGGGACGTCGTCGACCGACAGCGTCGGACGCAGGCCCGCGGCCAGCACCCGGCCGGTCATCGGCCAGCCGAACCCCATCTTCAGCTCGACGTCCGGGCTGATCGACACCGAGCTGCCCGCGTCGGCGAGCATGCGCAGCTCTTCGTCGCCGAGCCCGTTGGCGTGCACGAAGGTGGTGGTGTCCCGCAGCAGGCCGTGCTCGTGCAGATCGGCGACCGGACGCCGCGTACCGTCGCCGCCGCTCGCGCCGTCGCCGTCGACGTGCAGGCTGGTGCGCAGGCCGAGTTCGGCCGCCAGCTTCAGTTCGCGGGCGACGGTGTCCATGCTGGTGTCCTCGGGGCCGCGCAGCCCCAGCGCCATGGTGACCAGGCCGTCCCCGGACAGGTCGGCGCGGACGCGGCGGATGTCGGCGTCGACGGAGTCGGCGGTGCCCCAGCCGGCGCCGAGGCAGAAGATCGACCGGCCCGGCGCGTCCCGCAGTGCGGCGACGGCGGCGTCCTCGTGCGCGTGGCTCTGCGCGACGTGGTACCAGTCCAGCATCGTGGTCACCCCGGAGTGCAGGGCCTCCAGGCGGCCGAGCAGGGTGCCCGCGTAGACGTCCTCGGGCTGGTAGTGGGGCTTCACCGTGCCGTGCATGGCCACCGCCCACTCGGGGAACGTCCAGTCCGCGCCGACGCCTCGGAACGCGGTCTGCCAGGAGTGGCGGTGGTTGTCCACGAAGCCGGGCATGACGATCCGGTCGGTCGCGTCGATCACGTCGGCGTCCGGTGCGTCGATGCGCTCGGCCACCTGGACGATCGCACCGTCCTCGATCAGCACGTCACCGCGTTCGAGGTCGCCGACAGCCGGGTCCATGCTGACCACGGTGCCGCCGGTGAGCAGGGTTTTCATCGTAGTTACTCCTTCGCGGACGTTTCGGGCGGTTCAAGATCATGTTGTGGCAGGCGGTGAGGGTGGGCGAACCGTTGCTCAGGCGGTCGGGGTTCCGGTCGTGGTCGCGGTTCCGTCCAGCACCGCGTCCGCCGCGGCGAGTGCGTCGGCGACCAGGTCGGCCGTGTCCTCCGTGCCCGCGGCGAGCCGGACCAGGCCGAGCGGGACCGACTCCGCTATCTGTTGCTCGCTGAGCATCCCGCGCCACATGGACGCGGGATGCACGGCCAGGGATTCCACGCCGCCGAGGCTGGCCGACCGGCGGGGGTAGCGCAGGTGGCCGAGGAAAGCGTCGGCCATCTCGAACCCGCCGGTGAACTCGATGCCGAGCACCCCGCCGAAACCGCTCATCTGGTCCACGGCCAGCTTGTGCTGCGGGTGGGTCGTCAGACCGGGATAGTGCACCTTCGCCACCGCCGGATGCCCGTTCAGGGCCTCCGCGAGCGCCAGACCGTTGGCGTTGTGCCGGGGTACCCGCAGCGGCAGGGTGCGTATGCCACGCAGCAGCAGCCATGCGTCGATCGGGCCGAGCGTGGCACCGGTGAGCAGGCCGACGTCCCAGACGCGGTCCAGGATGTCGGCCGATCCGGCGAGCACTCCGGCGGAGACGTCCGAGTGGCCGTTGAGGTACTTGGTGGCGCTGTGCCAGACCAGGTCGATGCCGAAGTCGGTCGACCGCTGGTTCAGCGGGGTGGCGAAGGTGTTGTCGGCAACGGTCAGCACGTCGTGCGCGCGGGCGAGGTCCGCGACGGCGCGCAGGTCGGTGATCTGCAGCAGCGGGTTGCTCGGGGTTTCCACCAGGATCAGGCGGGTCTGCGGGGTCAGTGCCCGTGCGAACGCCTCCGGGTCGGTCTGGTCCACCAGGGTGGTCGACACGCCGAGCCGCGGCAGCAGGTTCAGCAGCACCGATGCCGTGCCGCCGTAGGTGGACTTCTGCCCGATGACGTGGTCGCCGGCGGACACCAGGGCCAGGACGGCCGTGGTGAGCGCGGCCATCCCGGACGCGGTGACCATGGCCGCCTCGGTGTGTTCCAGTTCGGCGACGACGGCCGCGACCTGGGCGTGGTTCGGGTTGCCGAAGCGGGTGTAGAAGTCCTTGCCCCGTGGAGCGACGGCGCCCTGCGCGAACGTCTCCGCGTCCTCGGCCGAGAACGCCGCCGTCTGGTAGATGGGCGGTGCCACGGCACGGCTGGGGTGGACTTCACGATCGGCGTGAACGGTGATGGTGCTGTTGCCCGGCATGGCTGCCCTCCGTGGACCGTCGGTGTGACTCCTTGAAGCGTGACCGACCGACCCTCCGATGTATCCGGATCTCGGCAACTTTGGCAGCAAATTGCGCTCAGTACGGGCGCAGGATTGTGCTAGGCAATCTCTGGGAGCAATAATCTGCCACCATGGATGAGGTGGACCGGTCGATTCTGGCCGTACTCGAACAGCACGGCCGTATCAGCAACAACGAGCTCGCGGCCCGGGTGGGGCTGTCGCCGTCCCCCTGCCTGCGGCGCGTGCGTCAGCTGGAGGAGGCCGGGGTGATTCGGGGCTACCGGGCGCTCATCGATCCGGCCGCGGTCGGCCGTGGTCTGCGGGTGTTCGCGGGTGTCCGGCTGATGCGGCACACCCGCGCGGACGTGGTCGCGTTCGAGAGTGCCGTGACCAGGCTGACCGAGGTGGTCCACGCCCACCACATCACCGGCAACTTCGACTATCTGCTCCAGGTCGAGGTGGCCGACCTGCCGGCCTACGAGGACTTCCACGCCAACCAGTTGGCGAGCCTGCCCGGCGTGGCCACGGTGACCAGCTACGTCAGCATGAAGACGCTCTCGTCCGACACCGCGTGAGGGTCACGGTCAGAGGGTGATGGTGCCGCGGACGCAGATGGTGGCGGCGCCGCTGACCCAGACGGTGCCGTCCGGGTCGGCGGTGATCTCGATGCTCGCGGCCCGTCCCAGTCTGGTGCCCTGGGAGACGCGGTAGGAGGAGGGTGCGGCGCCGGTGGAGGTGAGCCACTGGCCGACGCCGGCGTTCATGCTGCCGCAGGCCGGGTCCTCGGGCACGTCGACGGCGGGGGCGAAGGTGCGCATCTCGAAACGGTACGGATGCCCGTCGGGGTGGGCGCCGATCGCGCCGACCATCGCGGTCGGGATGAGGGAGAGGTCGGGTTCGAGGGCGAGGACCTCCTCGGCGGTGGGGAGTTGGAGCACGGCCCAGCCCGGACCGTTGTCGACCCACTGGTGGGCCACGACCCGGTCCCGCGTGATGCCGAACGCGGCCGTGATCCGGTGCAGGTACTCGTCGTCGAGCGCGCCCTCACGCACCCGGGGCGGAGCGGCGAAGGACAGGGTGTCCGCGCCGCGCCG
>NZ_JAWOAI010000121.1:0-21579 GCF_033194735.1 Streptomyces sp. W16 | reverse complement strand
GGCCCAGGACGCGCCAGCGCAGCTCGGGGTCCAGCTCGGGGCCGCCGGGCACGGTGCCCTCGGCGAGCCAGGCGGCGATGGTGTCGGGGTGGGCGGCGACGTCGATGAAGTGGCGTACGGCGATGAGGCGCAGGCCGGGGTTGGAGCCGTCCTCGGTGCGGCGGATGAGGTCGCGGCACAGGGCGGTGAGGGTGGCGAGGGCGACCGGGCGGGCCTCGGGGGTGAGGTAGCGGTCGGTGACCTGGGCGGCGGCGAAGGCGAGGACGCCCTGGACGAGGGCGAGGTCCGTCTCGTGCGGGAGGTGGGCGCGGGCGGCGTCCAGGTAGGTGGAGGGCGGCAGTTGGCCGTCGCGGACGGCGTCCCGCAGGGCGTTCCACACGACCGCGCGGGTGAGGGGTTCGGGGAGGCCGGCCAGGCCGGTGCGGACGGCTTCGAAGGAGTCGGGGTCGAAGCGGACCTTGGCGTAGGTGAGGTCGCCGTCGTTGAGGAGGAGCAACGCCGGGCGCTTGCCGAGGGGTTGGGGCTCGCTCTGCGGGACGTCGAGGTCGAGGCGTTCGCGCAGGACGAGGCAGCCGGCGTCGCGGTCCTGGTCGTAGAGGCCGACGGCGATGCGGTGGGGGCGGCTGCCCGCGCGGTCGACGGTGAGGGTGTGGGTGCCGTCCTCGGTGCGGGTGATGGTGGGGGTGAGGGTGTCGACGCCGGTGGTGCGCAGCCAGGCGTCGGCCCAGGCGTGGACGTCTCGTTCGGTGCCCGAGGCGAGGGAGTCGATGAAGTCGGCGAGGGTGGCGTTGGCGAACTTGTGGCGGGCGAAGTGGGTGTTGATGCCGGCGAGGAAGTCCTTCTCGCCGAGCCAGGCCACCAACTGCCGTAGCGCGGAGGCGCCCTTGGCGTACGAGATGCCGTCGAAGTTGAGGAGGGCGGAGGCGGTGTCGTCGACGTTCTCGGGGGCCACGGGGTGGGTGGAGGGGCGCTGGTCGGCGTCGTAGCCCCAGGCCTTGCGGACGACGCCGAAGTCGGTCCAGGTGTCGGTGAAGCGGGTGGCTTCGGTGAGGGTCTGGTAGCCCATGTACTCGGCGAAGGACTCGTTGAGCCAGATGTCGTCCCACCACTGGAGGGTGACAAGGTCGCCGAACCACATGTGGGCCATCTCGTGGGCGATGACCATGCCGCGGGTCTGGCGCTCGGTGTCGGTGACGGCGGAGCGGTAGATGAACTCGTCGCGGAAGGTGACCAGTCCGGGGTTCTCCATGGCGCCGGCGTTGAACTCGGGGACGAAGGCCTGGTCGTAGGAGTCGAAGGGGTAGGGCTCCTCGAACTTCTCGTGGTAGCGGTCGTAGCACTGGCGGGTGATGTCGAGGATCTCCTCGGCGTCCGCGTCGAGGTGGGGGGCCAGGGAGCGGCGGCAGTGGATACCGAAGGGCAGTCCGCGGTGTTCGGTGCGCACGGAGTGCCAGGGGCCGGCGGCGACGGCGACGAGGTAGGTGGGGATGAGGGGGGTGGTGGCGGCCTGCCAGCGGCCTTCGCCGAGGTGTTCGGTGATGCCGTTGGCGAGGACGGTCCAGCCTTCCGGGGCCTTGATGGAGAGGTCGAAGACGGCCTTGAGGTCGGGCTGGTCGAAGGCGGCGAAGACGCGCTGGACGTCGTTCATGAACAGCTGGGTGTAGAGGTAGGTCTCGCCGTCGGTGGGGTCCGTGAAGCGGTGCATGCCCTCGCCGGTGCGGGAGTAGCGCATGCTCGCGTCGACGCGCAGTTCGTGCTCGCCGGTGGTGAGGCCGGTCAGCGGGAGCCGGTTCTCGACGAGTTGGTCCGGGTCGAGGGGGTGGCCGTCCAGGGTGACGGAGCGCAGCTCGGCGGGCTTGAGCTCGACGAAGGTGTCGGTTCCTTCTTGATCCCCGCGAACGGTGAACCGGATGACGGTGCGGGAGTCGAAGGTGTCTTCGCCCGTCGTCAGATCGAGTTCGATCGTGTAGCGGTGGACGTCGAGGAGCCTGGCACGGGTCTGCGCTTCGTCGCGCGTCAGTACGGACATGGTGGACATGCTGCCTGATGGCACTGACATGGCACAGAGCAGGTCCGGTACGCGGCCTATGTCCGGTCGGGGGTGGGGGTGGTGGTGGGGGTGTTCTGGGCGTCACGCTGGTAGGGCACGCGCGCGTCCGGGTTCGGCGGGGACGGGTGAGGCAGGGCCGGGCCGGGGTCGGGCGGGTCCTTGAGAAGGGCGCGCAGTTCGCGGACCTCCTGTTCCAGGGCCTGGTGGCGCTGGTGGGCGTCGTAGAGGTAGCGGATCTTGGTGCGCAGGGTCCAGGGGTCGACGGGCTTGGTGATGAGATCGGCGACGCCGAGGCCGAAGGCGGCGGCGGTCAGTTCGGGGTCGAGGCCGAAGCCGGTGAGGAGGACGACGGGGATGTGCTGGGTCTGTTCGAGGCGGCGCAGGTAGCGGACCACGTCCAGGCCGCTGACGCCGGGCATGCGCACGTCGAGCAGGAGCAGGCCGACCCGGCCGCGGAGCACCTGCTTGAGCGCCTCGTCGCCGCTGGTGGCACGGGCGAGCCGGTAGCCCAGCGGGGCGAGGGCGCTCTCCAGCGCGTACAGCGTGTCCTCATGGTCGTCGACGATGAGGATCCTGGCATCCGACGGCATGACCCGAGGTCCCTCCCGCGTGGGACAACCAGCTTATGACGCAGGCGCTGACGGGGTGTGCCCGTCGGCTGACAAGGAGTGCACATGCAGGTGCACAGCGCAGCATCGCCCCGAACACACCCCGGTGTCACGCCCCTTACGGGTCCGGCGGAGTCAGTTCGCCGTGGGTGAACCGCCGTTCACGGCGTCCTCCGCGATGCGCTCGTGGTGCCGGATCACCTCGGCGATGATGAAGTTGAGGAATTTCTCGGCGAACGCCGGGTCCAGCTTGGCGTTTTCGGCCAGGGTGCGCAGGCGCTCGATCTGGCGGGCCTCTCGGGCCGGGTCGGCGGGCGGCAGCCGGTGGGTGGCCTTGAGGAAGCCGACCTGCTGGGTGGCCTTGAAGCGTTCGGCGAGCATGTGGACGACGGCCGCGTCGATGTTGTCGATGCTGTCGCGCAGCCTGGCCAGTTCCTCGCGCACGGCGGGGTCGACGTCACCGGTTCCGTTGTTGCTGGTGGTCATGGGCGACCACCCTACGTGGAGTGCGCCCACCCGATCATCGGCGGATCGGCGGGATCGGGCACCTGGTCGCTCCAGCCGCCGGGGACGGCGCGGCCCTGCTGGGCGCGGAAGCGGACGGGGGGCATGCCGACGCGGCGGGTGAACAGGCGGGAGAAGTAGGCGGGGTCGTCGTAGCCGACGCGGCGGGCGACGGCGGCGACGGGCGCGCCCCAGTCGGTGACCTGGGGGTCTCCGGGTGTGTTGTGTTCGGCGAGCATCAGCAGCCAGGCGAGGTCGATCCTGAGGTTGTTCAAGGGATCAGCGGCGACCTTCGCGGGTGCTCTTCCCGTCGGTGCCGAACTCGTCGGCGAAGACGGACTCGTACTGCTTCATGAAGTCGGCCGCGGCTTCGACGAACGTGTGGCCGACCTCGCCGGTGTCCTGTCTGACCAGCTCTTCTATGTAGCGGTTGACGCTCATGCCACGGGCCAGGGCACGTTCACGTGCCGCGCGGGCGGTGCCCTCGTCCACGCGTACGTTCAGCTGGGTCTTCGCCATACCTAGACGCTAGCGCCGAATCGCTAGCAGACGCAAGGGCTCGTCCGGCGGGTGGAGAGTGCCCCTTACACCGGTCTCGGGGGCCCGACCTGGGGCGGAGGCCGCCTCGGCCGCACGGAGGATATCGGGTGTGCGGCGCGTCACACTAGGCTCGGCCGGAAGTACGGAGTCGGGCACGTCCACGAGCGAGGGAACTCCAGGAGGCCGTCTTGTCCACACCTGCAGCGGAGCACGCCCCGGGTCAGGCCTCGGCCGACCGGATCGCGGCCCGCGCCCGCGGTCTGACCAAGGCGTACGGCTCGGGCGAGACCACCGTGCTCGCCCTGGACGCGGTGGACGTGGACATCGCGCGCGGCCGTTTCACCGCGGTCATGGGACCTTCGGGCTCCGGGAAGTCCACGCTGATGCACTGCCTGGCGGGGCTCGACACCGTCTCGGCCGGGCAGGTGTGGCTCGGCGACACCGAGATAACGGGCCTGAAGGACCGCGAGCTGACCCGGCTGCGCCGGGACCGGATCGGGTTCATGTTCCAGTCGTTCAACCTCATCCCGACCCTCAACGCGGCCGAGAACATCACGCTGCCCATGGACATCGCCGGGCAGCAGCCGGACCAGAAGTGGCTGGACCAGGTCATCGACACGCTGGGGCTGCGGGACCGGCTCAAGCACCGGCCGTCCCAGCTGTCCGGGGGCCAGCAGCAGCGGGTGGCCTGCGCGCGGGCACTGGCCTCCCGGCCCGAGCTGATCTTCGCGGACGAACCGACCGGCAACCTCGACTCGCGGGCCGGTCTGGAAGTGCTCGGCTTCCTGCGTGACGCGGTCGACGGCCTCGGGCAGAGCGTGGTCATGGTCACCCATGACCCGGGCGCCGCCGCCCACTCCGACCTGGTGCTCTTCCTCGCGGACGGGCGGATCGTGGACGAGATGGAGCGGCCCACGGCGGAGGGCGTGCTGGAGCGCATGAAGCGGTTCGACCTCGCGAGGGGCCAGTTCGACGGCCCCTCGGAGAACACGACCGACGTAACCCTCGACAAGGACTGAGGACTGAAGCCGTGCTGAAGGCGACCCTCCGGAGCTTCCTCGCGCACAAGGGAAGGCTGCTGCTCTCGGCGCTGGCCGTCGTGCTGTCCGTCGCGTTCGTCGCCGGCAGCCTGATCTTCTCCGACACGGTGACCCGCACCTTCGACCGGCTCTTCGCGTCGACGTCCGCCGACGTGACCGTGGAGCCGAAGCAGGACCTCAAGTCCTCGGTGCCCACCGGCGCGACCGAGACCGTGCCCGCCGCGCTCGCCGGGCAGGTGGCGAAGGTGGCCGGGGTCGCCGCGACGCACGCCGACGTGTCCGTGCAGAACATCGTGGTCGTCGACAGCAAGGACAAGTCGGTCGGGCCGACCACGGGCGCGCCCACCATCGCCACCGACTGGTACCTCACCGACCGCAGCCCGGTGAAACTGACCTCGGGACACGCCCCGCAGGGCGCCGGCCAGGCCCTCCTGGACGCGGACACCGCCGACAACAAACACGTCAAGATCGGCGACACGCTGACCGTGCAGGCGCAGCCCGGCAGCTTCAAGGTCGAGATCGTCGGCATCGCCACCTTCACCACCACCAACCCCGGTGCCGCGCTGGTCTTCCTCGACCCCGCCACCGCGAAGTCCCAGCTGCTGGGCGCCTCCGACCGTGCTACGAGCATCTCGGTGGACGCGGCCAAGGGCGTGACCGACGCCGTACTCAAGCAGCGGGTGGCCGCCGCGATCGGTTCGTCCGGTTCCTACGACATCAAGACCGCCGACGAGCAGGCCAAGTCGGCCGCCGCCGACCTGGGCGGCTTCCTGGACGTCATCAAGTACGTGATGTTGGGCTTCGCAGGTATCGCGGTCCTCGTCGGCGTCTTCCTGATCGTCAACACGTTCTCGATGCTGATCGCCCAACGCACCCGCGAACTGGGCCTGTTGCGTGCCCTCGGCGCCGACCGCAAGCAGGTGCGGCGCTCGGTGCTCACCGAGGCGCTGCTGCTCGGCCTGATCGGTTCGACGCTGGGCCTGGCGGCCGGTATCGGACTCGCGGCCGGGCTGATCAAACTCATGACCGCGTTCGGCATGAACCTCAAGACCACGGAGATGGTGGTGAGTTGGCCGACTCCCGTGGCAGCGTACGTCGTTGGCGTCGGCGTCACCTTCGTCGCCGCGTATCTCCCGGCCCGGCGGGCCGCGACGGTCTCGCCGATGGCGGCTCTCGCGGACGCCGAAGTCGCCGGTGTGGGGCGGCCGTTGAAGGTGCGGGCCGTAGTGGGTTCGATCGTCGGCGCGATCGGGGTGGCCGCGCTCGCGGGCTGCGCCGCCGCGACGAAGACGGCCTCGGCCGCCTCTCTCCTGGGGCTCGGGATCGCGCTGACCCTGATCGCGACCGTGATCGCGGGCCCGCTCCTGGTCCGCCCGATGATCCGGGTGCTGGGCGGCGCCTTCCCCGCCCTCTTCGGCTCGGTCGGCCGGATGAGCCAGCGCAACGCCCTGCGCAACCCGCGCCGTACGGGCGCCACCGCGGCGGCCCTGATGGTGGGCCTGGCCCTGGTCGGCGGGATGTCGGTGGCGAGCGCCTCCATGTCCAAGTCCTTCGACCAGCAGATCGACAAGACCCTGGGCGCCGACTTCGTGATCCAGAACGGCAGCTTCGTGCCGTTCTCCAATGAGGTCACGGACCATGTGCGCGCCACGGACGGCGTCGGACTCGTCGTCCGCGCCCGCTTCGCACCCCTCGCGGTCCGGCTGCCGGACGGCAAGCGGGTGGAGACTACGGCCGCCGGTTACGACACCCCGCTCGACGCTGTCGCCCACATCAAGTACGCGCAGGGCAACACGACTTCGGCGCTCGCCGCCGGACACCTCGCCATGGACGTCGACTTCGCGAAGGACCACGGGGTACGGCTCGGCAGCGTGCTCCCCGTCGAGTTCCCGGGCGGACGCACCACGCAATTGACGGTGGGCGCCCTCAGCGACCAGGACTCGGCGGACGGGTTCGGGACGCAGGGCGGGCTCTTCTTCGGGATCGCCACGGCCGAGAAGTACGTCCCGAACGGCCAGGACTCCGCCCTGTACGTGAACGCCGTCTCCGGCACCGGCGCCGACCAGCTCCGCAAGGCGCTGGACACGACGCTGAAGCCCTATCCGCAGGTGCAGGTGCGCGACGAGGCCGACTACAAGAAGCTGGTCCACGACCAGATCGCCGTACTGCTGTATCTCGTCTACGCGTTGCTCGGGCTGGCGATCGTCATCGCGGTGCTCGGCGTGGTCAACACCCTTGCCCTGTCGGTCGTGGAGCGCACCCGCGAGATCGGTCTGCTGCGCGCGATCGGACTCGGACGGCGTCAGCTGCGCCGGATGATCCGGCTGGAGTCGGTGGTGATCGCCGTGTTCGGCGCTGTCCTGGGACTCGGGCTCGGACTGGTGTGGGGCGTCTGCGCTCAACAAGTCCTGGCACTGCAGGGCATGAAGGCGCTCGCGGTGCCGTGGACCACGATCGTCGCGGTGGTGATCGGCTCGGCGGTGGTGGGCATCGTCGCGGCCCTGCTGCCGGCGCTGCGCGCCTCCCGGATGAACGTGCTGGCGGCCATCGCGCACGAGTGATGGAATCGCGACAGCCACTCAAGTCACCTGACGCCCTCTCAGGTCCTCTGCCGTCGAGGAGAGTTCATGCCGCGCCCGTTCCGCTTCGGGGCCAGTCTGCTCACGTCCGCGCCCGCCGACGAGTGGCGCGCCAGATGCCACCGGGCCGAGGAGCTCGGCTACGACGTGATCCTGGTCCCCGACCATCTGGGCATGGTCGCGCCGTTCCCGGCGCTGGTCGCGGCGGCGGAGGCGACCGAGCGGCCACGGGTGGGCACGTTCGTGCTCAACGCGGGCTTCTGGAACCCCACTTTGCTGGCCCGCGAGGTGATGACCACCAACGACCTGACGGGCGGACGCCTCGAACTCGGGCTCGGCACCGGCTACGTACAGGCGGAGCACGACACGGCGGGGCTGCTCTTCGGTTCGCCGCGGGAACGGGTGGACCATCTGCGGCGCACGGTCGACGAGTTGACGCGGCTGCTGAAGACCACTGAGCCCCGGGTGCCCTTGCTCCTCGGCGGCAACGGCGACCGTATGCTGCGCCTGACCGCCGAGCACGCGGACATCGCGGCGTTCACGGGTGCGAGCCTGGAGCCGGGCAGCACAACGGGCAAGCTGGCACCGGTCGACGCCGCCGAGTTCGGCCAACGGGTGGGCCGGTACCGGGAGTTCGCGGCCGGCCGCGGGGAACCCGCCGAACTCAACCTGCTGATCCAGCTCGTGGCGGTCACCGACGACCCCGCGGGCGCGCTCCGGCCGCTGCTGGAGCGCCGGCCCGACCTCACCCTGGAGCAGGTCCTCGACCTCCCCGTCATGCTGGTCGGCACCCTGGACCACATCACCGCGAGGGTGCGCGCGCTGCGCGACCGGTACGGGTTCTCCTACCTCACCGTGCTGGAGCCGTACATGGAGGCGTTCGCACCGGTCGTCGAGGAACTGCGCCGAAACCCGCTCGCCGAGCCCGCCCACCCTCTGCTTGGCTCTTCCCATGAGTGATCTTCATATCCGCAGTGCGGCCCGCACCGACATCGACGCCGTCCTGGCGTTCTGGCGCGAGGCCGCCGAAGGGACAAGCATCAGTGACGACCGCGACGGCGTGGCCCGGCTCATCGACCGGGACCCGGACGCGCTGATCCTCGCGGAACGCGACGGGCGGCTCGTCGGGTCCGTGATCGCCGGCTTCGACGGCTGGCGCTGTCACCTGTACCGGCTGGCCGTGCACCCGGAGCAGCGCCGCCGGGGCATCGGCTCGGCGCTGCTCACGGCGGCCGAGGAGCGGTTCACGGCGCTGGGCGGGCGCCGCGGGGACGCGATGGTGTTGGAACGCAACGAGACCGGGCAGCATGCGTGGCACGCGGCGGGGTACGTACGCGAGGACCACTGGCGGCGCTGGGTGAAGCACCTCACCACCTGACCGCTTTGCTCATCCTTTACCATTGGTGGACGACCCGGAACTTCTGCATCTCCTCGAAAGGTGTGAGCGTCCGCCCATGGGCGAGCCTCCCAGTACGCGACATCGCGCGAACCTCCCTGCCCTGTCCGATCATGGGACGGAGGTGACCCGATGACCGAAGTGCTTCTGCTGCTGGTGGCGATTCTGCTGTCGCTCCTCTGCGGTGCCTTCGTCGCGGCCGAGTTCTCGCTGACCACCGTGGAGCGGGGTGAGCTGGAGCGGGCGGTCGAGCGCGGCGAGCGGGGCGCCTCCGGTGCCCTGAAGGCCGTACGGAATCTGACCTTCCAGCTCTCCGGCGCACAGCTCGGCATCACCGTCACCAACCTGGTCGTCGGCATGCTCTCCGAGCCGTCGATCGCCGCGCTCATCGCGGGCCCCCTGGAGTCGCTGGGCATCTCGCACTCCGCGTCGAAGTCCGTCGCGCTGGTGCTGGGTACGGCGCTGTCGACGGTGTTCCTGATGGTCGTCGGCGAGCTGGTGCCGAAGAACTGGGCGATCTCCTCGCCGCTGGCCGTGGCCAAACGCGTGGGCAACGCGCAGCGCTGGTTCAGTGCCGCGTTCCGTCCGTTCATCAGCCATCTGAACAACACGGCCAACCACGTGGTGCGGGCCTTCGGCCTGGAACCCGCCGAGGAGCTGGCCTCCGCGCGCGGGCCGCAGGAGCTGGCCGCACTGGCCCGGCACTCGGCCAAGGAGGGCGCCCTTGAGCCGGACACCGCCGAGCTGTTCGTCCGGACCCTCAACCTCGCCGACCTCACCGCGGAGAACGTGATGACGCCCCGCGTCCAGGTCGTCGCCCTCGACGCCCAGGCGACCTGCGAGGACGTGGCCAACGCGACCCGGGCGACCGGGCTGTCCCGGTTCCCGGTCTACCGCGGCAGCCTCGACGACGTCGTGGGCACCGTGCACATCAAGGACGTCCTGGCGGTACCGGCGGATCAGCGGGCCCGCTTCCCCCTCTCCGACGTGCTGCGCGAACCCCTCCTCGTCCCGGAGTCCCTCACCGTGGACCGCCTCCTGGACCGGCTGTCCGGCAAGCGCACGATGGCCGTCGTCATCGACGAGTACGGCGGTACGGCTGGCGTCGCGACCCTGGAGGACATCGTCGAGGAGGTCGTGGGAGAGGTACGGGACGAGCACGACCCGCACGAGACGTCCGACCTGGCCCCGGCCGGGACGGACGACGGGGGCCGCACGCTGTACTCGGCGGACGGTGCCGCCCGCATGGACCAGCTCGCACGCGTCGGGCTGCGGGCGCCGGAGGGGCCGTACGAGACACTGGCCGGTCTGGTCGCCACCGAGCTGGGGCGGATTCCGGAGGTCGGGGACACCGTCGAGGTCGCCGGGTGGCGGATCGACGTGGTGGACGCCTCGGGGCGCCGGGCCGCGCGGCTGCTGCTGCACGCGCCGCTCGACGCATCCGGTCCTGACTCCGACTCCAGCTCCGGCTCCGACTCCGCGAAGGGGGAGCTGTGATCGCCGTGCAACTGCTGATCGGGTTGGCGACGCTGGTCGTCAACGCCTTCTTCGTGGGGGCCGAGTTCGCGCTGATCTCGGTGCGCCGCAGCCAGATCGAGCCGCACGCCGAGCAGGGCGACCGGCGCGCGAAGAGCGTGCTGTGGGGTCTGGAGCACGTGTCCGTGCTGCTGGCCGCGGCCCAGCTCGGCATCACGCTGTGCACGCTGGTGCTCGGCATCGTCGCCGAGCCGGCGATCGCGCATCTGCTGGAGCCGGTGTTCCACGCGGTCGGCGTCCCGGAGAGTGCGGGCCACGCGGTGTCCTTCGTGATCGCGCTGGCCGCGGCGACCTATCTGCACATGCTGCTCGGCGAGATGGTGCCGAAGAACATCGCCCTGGCCGAGCCGGTGCGCAGCGCGCTGCTGCTGGGACCGCCACTGGTGACGCTGTCCCGGGCACTGCGCCCGGTGATCTTCACGATCAACGCGTTCGCCAACACGCTGCTCAAACTGCTGCGGGTCGAGGTCAAGGACGAGGTCACGGCGACCTTCTCGGACGCCGAACTCGCCCGGATCGTCAGGGACTCCGGCGCGGCGGGCCTCATCGACGAGCGCGCCCGGGAGCGGCTGAACGACGCGCTGGAACTGGGCAGCAGGCCGGTACGGGACGTCGTACTCCCCCTGGAACGCGTCGACTACGTGGTCGCCGGCATCACACCGGCCGAGCTGGAGGTGCTGTCGGCCGAGTCCGGCTTCTCCCGCTTCCCGGTGGTGGACGCCGAGCGCCGCATCATCGGCTACCTCCATGTCAAGGACGCGCTCGACGCGTCGCCGCGCGACGAGCCGTTCAAGGTGGAGGACATGCGCTCCATCGCGAACATCCGCGAGAGCACGCCCATGGACGACGTCCTCACCGCGATGCGCAGCGGCCGTACGCACCTCGCGGCCGTCCTCGACGAGGAGGGCAGGCTGACCGGTCTTGTGACCATGGAGGACGTGCTGCGGGAGCTGTTCGGGCAGCGGGCGTGACCCCGGCCCCTGATCGGGGAGGGGGACCGACCGGCGGGTATGGACGCGGGATATCATCTCCGTCGCCATGCAGACGAATCCCACGCACACCAGCCTGGTCGCGATCGGCGACTCCTTCACCGAGGGCATGTCGGACCTGCTCCCGGACGGCACCTACCGGGGCTGGGCCGACCTCCTCGCCGGCCGGATGGCCGCCCGGACGCCCGGCTTCCGCTACGCCAACCTCGCCGTGCGCGGCAAGCTGATCGCGCAGATCGTCGACGAACAGGTCGGCCCGGCAGCCGCCATGCAGCCCGACGTGATCACGCTGGTCGGCGGCCTGAACGACACCCTGCGCCCCAAATGCGACATGGGCCGGGTGCGCGCACTGCTGGAGGAGGCCGTCGAACGCCTCACTCCCGCCTGCAAGCAGCTGGTTCTGATGCGCAGCCCCGGCCGCGAGGGCCCGGTCCAGCAACGCTTCCGGCCGCGCATGGAGGAACTCTTCGCCTGCGTGGACGACCTCGCCGACCGGCACGGTGCCCTGGTCGTCGACCTGTACGGCGCACCCTCGCTCGCCGACCAGCGCGCCTGGGACGTCGACCGTCTCCACCTCACGGACGATGGCCACCGCCGCGTCGCCGAGGCAGTGTGGCAGACCCTCGGCTACGAGGCGGAGGACCCGGAGTGGCGCACCCCGATGCCGCCGACCCCGCCCCCGAACTGGACCGCCCGCCGCATCGAAGACGTCCGCTTCACCCGCCAGTACCTCCTCCCCTGGATCGGCCGCCGCCTCACCGGCCGCTCCTCGGGCGACGGCCTCTCCCCCAAGCGCCCGGACCTCCTCCCCTACGAGGGCCCGGCGGCGTAACTCCTCATGACCACGCGGGTGCTCAACATCAGGGGCCACATCCACGACTTCGGCCCCCGCCTGGAACGCGTCCCCGAGGACCTCGTCTACGTCGGCCGCCGCTGGACCCTCGGCGGCTGGGACCTCCCCCGCCACCCGCTCTACAACCCCTTCGCCTACGACACCGCCACGCGCCGTCGGGACGGCACGCGCGCGGAGGTGATGGCGAAGTACCGGGCGTATCTGCTGGCCCGCTCCGATCTGCTGGCCCTGGTGCCGGAGCTGCAGGGACGGACGCTGGCCTGCTGGTGTGCGCCGCTGCTGTGCCACGCGGAGGTGCTGGCCGAGCTCGCGGACTCGGGACGGTGACGGAGGTCTCGTAGCTTCCGACGAAGGAGACTGTGGCGCTGGCCTGCACGAACCGCCAGTAGAATCTGTCTACGTGACTTCCGCTCCCGCCAAGCCCCGCATCCCGAACGTCCTCGCCGGACGTTACGCCTCCACCGAGCTCGCCACGCTCTGGTCGCCCGAGCAGAAGGTGAAGCTGGAGCGGCAGCTCTGGCTCGCTGTGCTGCGGGCCCAGAAGGACCTCGGGATCGAGGTGCCGGACGCGGCGATCGCGGACTACGAGCGCGTTCTCGGCCAGGTCGACCTGGCCTCCATCGCCGAGCGCGAGAAGGTCACGCGGCACGACGTGAAGGCGCGGATCGAGGAGTTCAACGACCTCGCCGGGCACGAGCAGGTGCACAAGGGCATGACGTCCCGCGACCTGACGGAGAACGTCGAGCAGTTGCAGATCCGGCTCTCGCTGGAGCTGATGCGCGACCGTACGGTGGCCGTCCTGGCCCGTCTCGGCAAGCTGGCCGGCGAGTACGGCGAGCTGGTCATGGCCGGCCGCTCGCACAACGTGGCCGCGCAGGCCACCACCCTGGGCAAGCGCTTCGCGACCTCCGCCGACGAGCTGCTCGTGGCGTACGGCCGGGTCGAGGAGCTGCTCGGCCGCTACCCGCTGCGCGGCATCAAGGGCCCGGTCGGCACGGCGCAGGACATGCTGGACCTGCTCGGCGGTGACGCGGCGAAGCTCGCGGAGCTGGAGCAGCGGATCGCCTCCCACCTCGGTTTCTCGCAGGCGTTCACCTCGGTCGGCCAGGTGTACCCGCGCTCGCTGGACTACGAGGTCGTGACCGCGCTGGTGCAGGTCGCGGCGGCGCCCTCGTCGATGGCGAAGACGATCCGGCTGATGGCCGGGCACGAGCTGGTCACCGAGGGCTTCAAGCCGGGCCAGGTCGGTTCCTCCGCGATGCCGCACAAGATGAACACCCGCTCCTGCGAGCGCGTCAACGGCCTGATGGTCATCCTGCGCGGCTACGCGTCGATGACCGGCGAGCTGGCGGGCGACCAGTGGAACGAGGGCGATGTCTCCTGCTCGGTGGTGCGCCGAGTGGCCCTCCCCGACGCGTTCTTCGCGCTCGACGGGCTGCTGGAGACGTTCCTGACCGTGCTCGACGAGTTCGGCGCGTTCCCGGCGGTCGTGGCGCGTGAGCTGGACCGCTATCTGCCGTTCCTCGCGACGACCAAGGTGCTGATGGCCGCGGTCCGCGCGGGCGTCGGCCGTGAGGTCGCGCACGAGGCCATCAAGGAGAACGCCGTCGCCTCCGCGCTGGCGATGCGTGAGCAGGGCGCCGAGCGCAACGAGCTGCTGGACAAGCTCGCCGCCGACGAGCGGATCCCGCTGGACCGCGCCCAGTTGGACGCGCTGATGGCCGACAAGCTGTCCTTCACGGGCGCCGCCGCCGACCAGGTCGCCGCCGTGGTCGCCCGTGTCGAGGAGATCGCGAAGCAGCACCCGGAGGCCGCGGGCTACACCCCGGGGGCGATCCTCTGACCCGCTTCACCCAGGCCGAGCTGGAGGCCGCCCGCGACCGTCTCGTACCGGACGTCGTCGCGGACGGCCTCGCCGTGCTGTTCTGCGGCATCAACCCCGGTCTGATGACGGCGGCCACGGGCCATCACTTCGCCCGTCCCGGCAACCGCTTCTGGCCGGTGCTGCAGCTGTCCGGCTTCACACCGAGGCTCATGAAGCCTTCGGAACAGGGCGAGTTGCTGTCGTACGGGCTCGGCATCACGAATGTGGTGGCGCGGGCGACGGCACGGGCCGACGAGCTGAGCGCGGAGGAGTACCGGGAAGGCGGGCAGTCACTGGCGTCGAAGCTGACGGGGTGGAGGCCGCGGTGGCTTGCGGTGCTGGGCGTCACGGCCTACCGAGCTGCATTTGACGACCGTCGGGCTCAAGTGGGGCCGCAGGAGCGGATGTTCGGGGACACGCGGGTGTGGGTGCTGCCCAATCCGAGCGGGCTGAACGCGCATTGGACGGCGGCGACGATGGCCGAGGAGTTCGGGCGGTTGCGGGACGCCGCACAGGGCTAGCGATCCAACCGCACGGGGCTAGCGGTCCAACGGCTGGTCAGGCGTCCCGGCGCCGCACACTCCACGACCCGGCCGCCAGCGCCGCCGCCGTCCACAGCGCTGTCACCGCGAGCCCGGTCCAGGGACCCATCGCGCCGTCCCAGGTCTCGTGCAGCGCCACCTGACCGGCTCGGTCGGGCAGCAGGTCCGCGATGTTGTTCGACATGTCGCCGACCACGAAGGACACGATCAGCAGGAACGGGATGAGGATGCCCAGCGTCGCCGCACCGCTGCGCAGCAGTGCCGTGAGACCGGCCGCGAACAGTGCCATCAGCGTGAGATAGACGGCGCAGCCGACGACACCGCGCACCTGCTCCACCCAGCCGAGCCCGTCGGCCTCGGCACCGAGCACCGCCTTGCCCACCAGCAGCGTCACCAGACCGGTGACCAGGCCGACGGCCAGCACGGGTACGGCGACCGCCGTCGCCTTGGCCGCGAACCAGCGCCCCCGGTGCGGCACCGCGGCGAGCGACAGCCGTAGCGCTCCGCCCTGGAACTCGGAGGACACGGCGGCCGTGCCGAAGGCGATCGCCGCGATCTGTCCGAAGGCCACGCCGAAGAAGACCGAGAAGAGCGGGTCGAAGTCGTCGCCGCCGGTGTCGGACGAGGCGAGTGCGGAGAAGAGCGCCGTCACCGCGAGGATCGTGGCGAGGGACGCGATCTGGGAGCGCAGGGTACGGATCTTGATCCACTCGGAGTGGAAGACGGGCGTGAATGCCATGGTCAGGCCTCCTGGTGCTGGGCGGTGAACTCGGTCTCGGTGGCGGTCAGATCGAGGTAGGCCTGCTCCAACGTGCCTTCCGTCGAGGTCAGTTCGAGGATGGGTACGCCTGCTGCTGACAGCAGGGTGCCGATCTCGTCCACGCGTGCGTGCGTCACGGTCCAGTGCCCGTCCTCGTGTTCCACGGCATCGTGACCGTGCCCGGCGAGCGCGGCCTTGAGGGCGCCCGCGTCCGTCGTACGGATGCGTACGTGGGGCTGCACGCGCGCGTCGATGAAGTCCCTCATGGGGGTGTCGGCGAGGAGTCGGCCGCGGCCGAGGACCACGAGGTGGTCGGCGAAGGAGGCGGTCTCGTTCATCAGGTGGCTGGAGACCAGGACCGTGCGGCCCTCCGTCGCCAGTCGGCGCAGCAACTCCCTGATCCAGACGATGCCTTCGGGGTCGAGGCCGTTCGACGGCTCGTCCAGCAGGATGACTTCGGGGTCACCCAGGAGGGCACCCGCGATGCCCAGCCGCTGCCGCATGCCCAGGGAGTACGTCTTCACCCGGCGCCGCGCGACCGACGCGAGTCCCGTCTCCTCCAGCACCGCGTCGACCCGGGCGGCCGGGATGCGGTTGCTCGCCGCCAGGGCCCGCAGATGGTCGCGGCCGGTGCGGGAGCCGTGGGCGGCCTGGGCGTCGAGCAGGGCGCCCACGTGGCGCAGCGGCTCGGTGAGTTCGGCGTAGGGGCGGCCTCCGACGGTGGCGGTTCCGGAGGTGGGGCGGTCGAGGCCGAGGACGAGGCGCATGGTGGTGGACTTTCCGGCGCCGTTGGGGCCGAGGAAGCCGGTGACCTTGCCGGGCCGGACGTCGAAGGTGACGTGGTCCACGGCTCGCCGTGTGCCGTACTCCTTGGTGAGGTCTCGTACGTCGATGCTGGTCATGACCAACAGCCTGGCCGTTCAAGGGGGTTGGGACCTCC
Source organism: Streptomyces sp. W16 (assembly GCF_033194735.1). Taxonomy (NCBI): domain Bacteria; kingdom Bacillati; phylum Actinomycetota; class Actinomycetes; order Kitasatosporales; family Streptomycetaceae; genus Streptomyces; species Streptomyces sp. W16. The sequence goes on along the minus strand of NZ_JAWOAI010000121.1, from coordinate 5,378 downwards.
CCCGCCGGTGGAGATCGTCTCCCCCGCCCGGGGGAGGCCGATTGTCAGTGCCGGCTGTCACGATGTCGGAATGGCCCGCTTCCTGCGCCCGCTGCTCCAGGGGACGACGTACACGCGTCTGCTGCACCTCTGGGTGCCGATGCTGCTCACCAGCGTGTGGATTTTCGTGAGCCCGCAGACCCCGTACGTCCCCGCGCTCGCGCTGATCCCGGTCGCCCTGATCCCGGCCGTGCGGACGGGTGAGGGAGTACAGGCGCACCTGCTACTGACGCCGGGTCGGCGGGACCCGAGCATCTCCGTGGCGCCGTCGGCGACCTGGCGGGACCGGGGCCGGACCGTGCTGTGGCTGGAAGCCCGGATGGCGCTGGGCTGGGTGACCGCGGGCGCCTGCGTCTGGCTGCCGATCATCTCTTTTCAGCTGATCGAGGTCGCACGCGGACGCGTGCCCGACGACGTATGGATTCTCAAGGAGGCGGCACCGCACGGGTGGTACGCCTTGTTGGCGCCCCTCCCTCTGATCGCCCTGTACGCCGCCATTGTCGGCCTCGGCGAGTTGGCCACGCTGCTGGCCCGGAAGTTGCTCGGCCCCTCCCGCGCGGAGCGGCTTGCCGCCCTGGAGGAGCGCACCGAGCAGTTGCTGGAACGCACGCGTATCGCGAGGGAGTTGCACGACTCCATCGGTCACGCGTTGACGGTGGCTGTGGTGCAGGCGGGTGCCGCCCGGACGGCGGGCGACCCGGAGTTCACCGAGCGGGCGCTGAGTGCCATCGAGGAGACCGGCCGGGCCGCCCTGGAGGACCTGGAGCGGGTGCTGGGCGTGTTGCGGGAGGCGGAGCGGCCGGTGAGCAGTCGGCCGACGCTGGTGGACACCGACCGGCTGCTGGAGTCGGCGCGGGCCTCCGGGGCGAAGGTCGACGCGGAGGTGACCGGGCCGTTGGAGACGGTGCCGGGGCCGGTCTCCAGGGAGGGTTACCGGATTCTCCAGGAGGCGCTGACCAATGTGATCCGGCATGCGGGGTCCGTCCCCGTCCGGGTCCGTATCGACGTCGCCGACGGCACCCTCGACCTGGAGGTCCGCAATCCACTGACAGCGGCGATAGCAGGTCCGGGCCGGGGCAGTGGGCTGCGGGGCATACGCGAGCGGGCCGCGCTGCTCGGCGGCCGGGCGCATACCGGTCCCCACGAGGGTGACTGGCAGGTGCACGCGGAGCTGCCGCTGAGCTGATCTAGGGTGGCCGGATGCCGGTCACCGTTCTCCTCGTCGATGACGAACCCCTCGTACGCGCGGGTCTGCGGGCCGTGCTGGAGGCGCAGCCGGACATCGAGGTGGTCGGGGAGGCCGCCGACGGGGCGGCGGTGATCCCGCTGGTGCGGCAACTGCGGCCCGACGTGGTCGCCATGGACGTACGGATGCCGCTCCTGGACGGTATCGAGGCCACGCGCGCGGTGCTGCGGACGGTCGAGGACCCGCCGAAGATCCTGGTCATCACGACCTTCGAGAACGACGAGTACGTGTACGAGGCGCTGCGGGCCGGTGCCGACGGGTTCCTGCTGAAGCGGGCCCGGCCGGCCGAGATCGTGCACGCGGTGCGGCTGGTGGCCGAGGGCGATTCGCTGCTGTTCCCGGCGTCCGTGCGGCAGTTGGCGGCGGAGTACGGCGACGACGGCGGGAACCGGGCGGCCCGCGCGGCGCTTGAGCGGGCCCGGCTGACCGAGCGCGAGGCCGAGGTGCTGCGGCTGATGGCCAGGGGTTTGTCGAACGCGGAGATCGCCGCCCGGCTGGTCGTCGGCACCGAGACGGTGAAGTCGCATGTGAGTGCCGTACTGGCGAAGTTGGGGGCGCGGGACCGTACGCAGGCGGTGATCGCGGCGTACGAGTCGGGGTTCGTGGCGCCCGGGTGATCCGGTGGGGCTCGTGGGTCCGGGGCGCCCGGCACTCGCCGGGGTCCGCCGCGCCGAGTACGATCCGCCCAACACGCGCACGAGCTGGGAGGACAGACCTTGGCGGGGCTGACCGGCGGGGACCCCTCGCTGCTGCGGAGGATCAACTCCGCGGTGGTGCTGCACGCGTTGCGTGCCACGGACTGCGCCACGCTGACAGAGATCACCCGGGTGACCGGTCTGTCCCGGCCGACCGTCGAGGGCGTCGTCGAGGGACTGATCGAGGCCGGGCTCGTCGTCGAGAAGGCGGCCGACGAGAGCGTTGTACGGCGCCAGGGGCGGCCCGCGCGGCGGTTCAGGTTCCGGGCTGAGGCCGGGCATCTGCTGGGCCTGGAGATCGGCGCACATCGCGTCGCCGTGCTCCTCGCCGATCTGGACGGCCGGGTGCTCGGCGCCATCGCCAAGGACGTCGACGAGACGGCTTCGGCGGACGAGCGCCTGGAGCGACTGCGCACGGCGGTCGCCGAGCTGCTGCGCCGGGCCGGAGTGGCACGCGGCTCACTGCGGGCGGTGGGCGTCGCCACACCGGGCATCGTCGAGGCGGACGGCACCGTACGGCTGGGCACCGCGCTGCCCGAGTGGACGGGACTGCACCTGGGCGAGCGGCTGAGCCGCTCCTTCAAGTGCCCGGTGCTGGTCGAGAACGACGCGAACGCGGCGGCGGTCGCCGAGCACTGGAAGGGCGCGGCGACCGAGTCCGACGACATGGTGATGGTGCTGGCGGGGCTGAGCCCGGGCGCCGGTTCGCTGATCGGGGGGCGGCTGCACCGGGGGTATCGCGGGGCGGCCGGTGAGATCGGCGCGCTGCATCTGCTGGGCCGGGACGTGACTCCGGAGACGCTGCTGTCCACGACGGACGAGCCGCTGCATCCGTTGGACGAGCAGGCTGTGGCACAGGTCTTCGCGCTGGCGCGGGACGGTGACCAGCGGGCCCGCGCGGCCGTCGACCGCTTCATACAGCGCCTTGTGCACGATGTCGCCGCGCTGGTGCTGGCGCTCGATCCTGAGTTGGTCGTCGTGGGCGGGTGGGCGGCCGGTCTGGACGGTGTACTGGAGCCGTTGCGGCGGGAGTTGGCGCGGTATTGCCTGCGACCGCCGAAGGTGGCCCTGTCGTTGCTCGGAGAGGCGGCTGCGGCAACTGGGGCGCTGCGGTTGGCTCTTGACCATGTTGAGGAGCAGCTGTTCGCGGTCGAGGGTACGGTGACGCGGCGCTAGCTTGGCGGTGGGGTTGTTTGTCGGCTGCGGCGCCGTTGTGGCTGGTCTCGCTGGTTGTTTGTCGGCTGCGGGTTCGTTGTGGCTGGGCGCGCCGTTCCCCGCGCCCCTTTGGGGCGATGCCATCCCCGGTGCGTACAAGAAAAACGCGTTGCGCCCCGGAGAAGTTCCGGGGCGCAACGCGATGAACTGTGACCGGGTCAGGAAGCCTGGCGTTCCGGGCCGTGGTGTATTTCTACGCCGCCGGAGTCGGCGAAGGTCAGGCGGCAGGTGTCCGCGCGGTAGGTCGCGACGGAGACTGCGGCGGTGCGGCCCTCGGCGAAGAAGCGGGTCGTGACGACGAGAACAGGGGCCCCGGGAAGGCGGTCCAGCTCCTTGGCGTCGTCCGCGCGGGCCGAGCCGAGTTCGACGGCGCGGTCCTGCCCCTCCAGTTCGAGGCGCTGCAGCTCACGCAGCACGGCACGCGCGCGTGCCGTCGCGGACGGAGTGTCTATCGCGGAGAGGTCGGGCACCGACGACTCCGGGATGTAGAGCTGCTCGGCGGCGCCCCGCTGCGGGCGGCCCGGCGCGCGGAGGCGACCCTGCACGACCGGTTCGGCGCGTTCTTCGGGATGTACGACCTGGTCCTCGCCCCGACAACTGCCGCTCCCCCGCCGCCGGTCGGCGCGATGCTCGACCTGGACGGCCTGGCCACCGACCGCGCGATGATCGCAGCCTGTCCCTACGCCTGGCCGTGGAACATCCTCGGCTGGCCCGGCGTCAACGTCCCCGCGGGCTTCGTGGCGGGCGGACTACCCGTCGGCGCCCAGCTGTTGGGCCCCGCGAACAGCGAACCCGTCCTGCTGTCGCTGGCCGCCCAGCTGGAGGCGGACCTGCGCTGGCACGAGCGGTGGCCGGAGCCGATCGGCACGGATTCCCCGGCGGCACAGCCCAGTTCGGCCCGTACCCTGTGACCATGGAAGACGCTTCGATGGTCGGGCTGATGGGGCGGGTCACCGGGACGGTCGGACCCGGGCTCGTCGGTGAGGTGATCGTCCGGGTGCGCGGCGGCGCCGAGCACTTCCTCGCGTACGCCGCCACCGGCACGGGCCGGATCGAGCGGGGCACCGTGGTGATGGTCGTGGAATATCTCCCGCCACGTACCGTCTACGTAACGGAGGCGTACGACAGTTGAGCATGCTCCCCCGCAGGTGAGAGCCGTTTCAAGGGCGTTCGCGTCAAGATTGCAACAAGGATCCGTCAACGTCTGTACCCCGGTGTCGCGCAGGCGCACACTCCCTTCGTTCGGTGCCGAAAGGGCACCATCAAAAGGGGGCGTATGCCGATGGTCATCGGCGTCGTAGCGGGGGTGGCGGTTCTCGCCGTTCTCGTACTGATCGGTCTGTTCAAGTCGATGTGGCGGGTCGCCGAGCCCAACGAGGCACTCATCATCTCCGGCTCGAAACACCGTACCGAAGGCCTCGAAGAGGGCATGGGGTTCCGCATCGTCACGGGGCGCGGCACGCTGGTGCTGCCGGGTGTGCAGGCGGTGCGCAAGATCTCGCTGGACCTCAACGAGACCGAGCTGCACGTGGATTGTGTGACCACCCAGGGCATTCCGCTCAAGGTGCGGGGCGTGGTCATCTTCAAGGTCGGCGACGACTTCGTGTCGATCGCCAACGCGGGCCGTCGTTTCCTCGACCAGCAGAAGATGATGTCGGAGCGGGTGCACAACGTGTTCGCCGGTCATCTCCGGTCCATCGTGGGCGGGTTGACGGTCGAGGACATGATCCGCGACCGGGAGAAACTGACCGGCCAGACCCGTGCCGCCTGCGGTACGGAGATGGAGAAGCTGGGCCTGATCGTGGACTCGCTGCAGATCCACGAGATCGAGGACCCGACCGGGTACATCAAGAACCTCGCGATGCCGCACGCCGCCGCCGTACAGCGGGACGCGCGCATCGCGCAGGCCGAGGCCAACCGGCTGGCCACCGAGGCCGAGCAGAAGGCCGCGGCACGGATGTCGGAGGCCACCCGGGACAGCGAGATCCTGCAGGCCGGCTATCAGGCCGAGCGCGACAAGGCGGCGGCGAAGGCCCGGCAGGCCGGACCGCTCGCGGACGCCGGCGCCCGGCAGGACGTCGTCGTGCAGGAGACCCGGATCGCCGAACTCGACGCCCTGCGCCGGGAACAGCAGCTCCAGGCGGACGTCCGCAAGCCCGCGGACGCCCAGGCCTACGAGACCC
>NZ_JAWOAI010000120.1:0-21607 GCF_033194735.1 Streptomyces sp. W16 | reverse complement strand
GCCAGCCCGCAGGCCAGCGAGGTCACGCCGAAGGCGGCCATCCCGCCCAGGAAGAGCCGGCGGCGCCCGAACAGGTCGCCGAGCCGGCCGCCCAGGACGAGCAGCACGGCGTACGAGACTCCGTAGCCGGCGACGACGAGTTCGAGGACGGCCTCGCTCGCCGAGAGGTCCCTGCCGATGGTCGGCAGGGCCACGTTGACGATGAAGAAGTCGATGAGGGGCAGCGCCGCGGCCAGCAGCACCGTGAACAGTCCGAGGCTGCCGAGCACGGGTGGCGCCGCCGGGGATCGGACGGTGCGGGAAGCGATTGTTTCGGTCACGCCGACGAGCCTGCGCCTCCTGCCAGACTGGTACCAGAGTGTCCTTATCCTGGTAGCAGGACTACCTGGAAACAGGGTCCGTACGACGGCAGACTGGAGTCATGACGACCATGGCACAGGAGACGGTGACAGGACGAACGGCGGCCCCGCAGACCGCGTCGACGATCCGGCGCCATGAACTCGCCGCGTTCCTGCGCCACCGCCGCGAGCACATCGCCCCCGAGCAGGTCGGCCTGCCGCGCGGCACCCGGCGCCGTACGCCGGGCCTGCGCCGCGAGGAGGTCGCGCAGCTCGCCGCGGTCGGCGTCACCTGGTACACGTGGCTCGAACAGGCCCGGGACATCCAGGTCTCCGTACAGGTCCTCGACGCGCTGGCCCGCACCCTGCTGCTCGACCGCAGCGAGCGCAGCCACCTGTTCCAGCTGGCCGACGCCATCGATCCGCAGCCGGCCACCGACTGCCCCGTCGTCACACCCGCACTGCAGTCGATGCTGGACCAGCTGGACCCGATCCCGGCCTGTCTGCAGAACGCCCGGTACGACATCCTCGCCTACAACCGCACCTACGGGATGCTGCTGTGCGACCTGGACGCGGTGGAGCCCGAGGACCGCAACTGCATGATCCTCTCCTACACGCACGAGGAGTGGCGGTCCTCGATCGTGCACCTGGAGAAGACCCAGCGGCTCATGGCCGCCCGCTTCCGGGGCTCGATGGCCGACCATCTCGCCGACCCCACCTGGAAGACCCTGCTCAAGCGGCTGCACACGTCCCCAGAGTTCTGCGAGGTCTGGGACCGCCACGAGGTGCTGGGCGCCAGCCCCCGCCGCAAGGAGTTCCGCAACAGCCACGTGGGCCGCCTCACGGTCGACCACACCGACCTGTGGCTGGGCCCTTCGAGAGGCCCGCGGATGGTGACGTACGCACCGGTGGACGAGGAATCGAGGCAGCGGCTGGAGCGGCTGCACGCGATCGCACGGGCGAGGTGAAGCCGACGTGAGGGAGGGGTCTCTCATGCCGCTGCCGGAGATCGACGCCGTCGTGTTCGACGTGCTCGGCACGCTCGTCGACGAACCCGCCGGTCTCCGCACCGGCATCCGCGCACTGGATCCGTCGCTCGACGCTCCCGAGGTCGAGCGGCTCCTGGCGCTCTGGCAGCGGCACATCGACCGTGAACAACGCCGCGTGCTCGACGGCACCCGGCCCTACGTCACCAGCGACGCCCTCGACCTGGAGGCCGCCCGGCTCGTCGCCGACGCCGTCGGAGTCACCGACCCGGCCGCCGTGACGGCACTGGCACTGTCGGAGCGCAGACTCCCGCCCTGGCCCGACACCGTGGCGGGGCTCGCCCGCATCGCCGAACGGTTCCCGCTGATCGGGCTCTCCAACGCGAGCCGGACAGTGCTGCTGGGGCTCAACGCCCACGCCGGACTGCGCTGGCACCAGGCCCTGTCCGCCGAGGACGCCCGGACCTACAAGCCGGACCCGGCGGTCTACCAGCTGGCCGTCACCGTCTCCGGACGGCCGCCGGAGCGGCTCCTGATGGTCGCCGCCCACGCCTGGGACCTGCGCGGGGCACAGCGCCTCGGCCTGCGCACCGCGTACGTCGCCCGCCCCGTCGGCGACCCGCCCACCGCCACGGACACCTTCGACCTGCACGCCGACGACCTGACGGACCTGGCCGACCAGCTCGACGGCGGCTGAGGACGTCCCCTTTTAACAGGGGAGCCACCGGTTCTCGAAGTGCGCGGGCCGGACGACCTGGACGACCTGGAGGAGTTCCGCCCCGGGAGGCGGACCGAGCCCAGTACCTAGACGGTGATCCCGGCCGCCTCGCGCACCTCGACGGACGACAGCTTCTCCGCCGTGCGCTCGGCGGTCCGCCGCGCCCAGGCGCCGCTGGTCACCGCCCCCAGCACCAGCACGGCCAGGCCGCACACCACGAGAATCCACCACCCGGGCCGCGCCGCCGACACGAACGTGTCCTTGTACGACGACGATCCGATTCCGGAGGCCAGCACCGCGCCGACCACCGCGACCCCGAGGGTCTGCCCCAGCTGCCGGCTCGTGGAGGCGACGGCCGCCGCGACCCCCGCCTGCGCCCGTGGCATTCCGGACACCGCGGTGTTGGTGATCGGCGCGTTCACGAACCCGAAGCCGATACCGAACAGCAGGTACCCGATGAACCGCGAGACGTTCGACGTCTCCGCCTCGAACCCGGCGAACAGCAGCGCGCTCACGGTCATCGCCGCGCCCGCGATCAGCAGGGATATTCGTGGCCCCCGACTACCGACCAGCCGCCCGGACAACGGCGCGCACAGGAACATGGGCACAGCCATCGGCAGCATCCACAGGCCCGCGTGCAGCGCGTCCAGACCGACCACGTTCTGCAGATACAGCGTGGACAGGAACAGGAAGCCGCCCAGCGAGGAGAACGCGCTGATCGCGATCACCGTGGCCCCACTGAACGGCGCCGAACGGAAGAAGCGCAGGTCGATGAGGGGTTCGTCGCGGCGCGGCTCGTACCGGAGGAGACCGGCGAGGGCGACCAGCGCGAGGATCGCGAAGGGCAGGATCGCGGTGAACCCGGAGTCCGGGGCCTCGATGATCGCGTACGTCAGGGAGCCGAACAGGGCGATCACCAGGAGCTGGCCGACCGGGTCGGCACGCCGGGCCTTCGGCGCGCGGGACTCGGGGATGAACTTCAGCGTGAGCAGCAGCGCGGCCACGCCCACCGGCAGGTTGGTCCAGAAGATCGAGCGCCAGCCGACCGAGTCCACCAACAGGCCGCCGATCAGCGGTCCTGCGGCCATCGATATGCCGACGACCGCACCCCACACCCCGATCGCGCGGGCCCGCTCGCGCGGCTCGGTGAAGGTGTTGGTGATGATCGACATGGCGACCGGGTTGAGCATCGAGCCGCCGACCGCCTGGATCATGCGGAACCAGATCAGCGCGTCCAGGTCGGGTGCGAGGGAGCAGAGCAGCGAGCCCAGGCTGAAGACCACCAGGCCGACGACGAAGACCCGTTTGCGGCCGATCCGGTCGGCGGTGGAGCCCGCCAGCATCAGCAGGGAGGCGAGGACGAGCGTGTACGCGTCGATCGTCCATTGCAGTCCGGAGGTGCTCGCGTGCAGATCGGTCTGCATCGCGGGCAGCGCGACGTTCAGGATGGTGACGTCCAGGCTCACGATCAGCAGACTCATGCAGCAGATCGCGAGCACCAGCATGCGGCGGCGTTGGCTGAGCTCGGGCATGCGGACCATCGTACGCGAAACTCGATAGTGCGTCTAACTAATGACTGCTACATGATCTCCGGCGGTACGCCACAATGGAGCAATGTCCACGCCCGCGTCCCCGCCCGTGTCGCCCTTGCAGATCGGCCCGCACACCGTCTCGCCGCCCGTCGTCCTGGCCCCCATGGCCGGGATCACCAACGCGCCCTTCCGCACCCTGTGCAGGTCCTTCGCCGAAGGCGAAGCATTCGCCGGAGGCGAATCAAAGGATGCAGCCAGCGGCGGTAAAGGCCTGTTCGTCAGCGAGATGATCACGACCCGGGCGCTGGTCGAGCGCAACGAGAAGACCATGCAGCTGGTCCACTTCGACGCGAGCGAGAAGCCGCGCTCGATCCAGCTGTACGGCGTGGACCCGGCGACCGTCGGCAAGGCCGTCCGCATGATCGCGGAGGAGGACCTCGCCGACCACATCGACCTCAACTTCGGCTGCCCCGTGCCGAAGGTCACCCGCAAGGGCGGCGGCTCCGCGCTGCCGTACAAGCGGAACCTGCTGCGCGCGATCCTCAAGGAGGCCGTCAGCGGGGCCGGGGACCTGCCCGTCACCATGAAGATGCGCAAGGGCATCGACGACGACCACATCACCTTCCTCGACGCCGGCCGCATCGCCGTCGAGGAGGGCGTCACCTCCATCGCCCTGCACGGCCGCACCGCCGCCCAGCACTACGGCGGCACCGCCGACTGGGACGCCATCGCCCGGCTGAAGGAGCATGTGCCGGAGATCCCCGTGCTCGGCAACGGCGACATCTGGTCGGCGCAGGACGCGGTGCGGATGGTGCGGGAGACCGGGTGCGACGGGGTCGTGGTCGGGCGCGGGTGTCTGGGGCGGCCGTGGCTGTTCGCCGACCTCGTGGCCGCGTTCGAAGGACGTGAACAAGACGTTCTGAAGCCGTCGTTGCGCGAGGTCGCCGACATCATGGTGCGGCACGCGACCCTGCTCGGCGAGTGGATCGGGGACGAGGCGCGCGGAGTCATCGACTTCCGCAAGCACGTCGCCTGGTACCTGAAGGGCTTCGCGGTCGGCAGCGAGATGCGCAAGCGCCTCGCCATCACGTCCTCGCTGGACGAACTCCGGTCCGGGCTCGACGAGTTGGACCTCGACCAGCCCTGGCCCGCAGGCGCCGACGGGCCCCGCGGCCGTACGTCGGGCAACAACAGGGTTGTCCTGCCCGACGGTTGGCTGAAGGACCCGTACGACTGCGCGGGGATCGGCGAGGACGCCGAACTCGACACCTCGGGCGGCTAGGACCTGTCCGGCCGATCATGCCGCAGACGCGGGGTGTGGTGCGCACATCTGCCGCGTTGTCGTCACTCGCCGACGTCCCCCAGCCTTCGGCCGGGAGGTGCCCCCACCGCGTCGCCTCCCTCCTCCGCCTTGCAGCTGCACGCACCACACCCCGCTCACCGGCGTCCATCAAGCACCGTCAGTTTCCTGCGACTTGACCGGCCGGACAGGTCCTAGTTCGTCTTCGGGTGGGGCGTCGAGCCGTAGGCCGTGAGGAACTTGTCGCGGAAGGCGCTCATCTTCCACACCGGGGCGTCGTGCGCGGGGCGCAGGCCGTCCGACCAGTTCCAACTGTCGATCTTCGCAAGGACCTTGGGGTCCTTGGCGACGATCGAGATCGGCACGTCACGGCTGGCGTGGTTGCCGCTGACCCGGGCGATCGGCTGGTGGTCGCCGAGGAAGACCAGCACGGTGTTGTCGTTGCCGTAGCGCTCCAGCCACTGGGTGAGGGAGTTCACCGAGTACTGGATCGACTTGCCGTACTCCTGGCGGGACTTGGTGGTGTCGGCGATGACGTCGGAGGCCTTGTTGCCGGCCTTCTCGATCGCGTCGAAGATCGAACCGTTGCCCAGCTGGTCCCAGGGGACGAGCTTCGGGATCGGCGCCCAGGGCTGGTGGCTCGACGTCAGGATGATCATCGACATCAGCGACTTGCCGTCGGCGCGCGGCTTGCTGTGCACCTGCTTCTGGAACTGCTCAAGGGTGTACTGGTCGGGCATCGTCGACCAGCTGAACTTCGGTCCCTTGTAGCCCAGTTGGAAGGCGTTGTAGACCTTGTCGAGGCCGTAGAAGCTCTGCTCCGGCCAGCCCTTCTGAATGCCCGGCATCACGCCGACGGTGTCGTAGTCGCCGGTCTTCTTGAAGGCGTCGGTCAGGCTCAGGTGGTCGCTGGCCATCACCGTGCGGTAGCGCTGCTGGTTGTTGACCCACAGCCCCGACATGGTCGTCGAATGCCCCAGCCAGCTGCTGCCGCCGTAGGTCGCCGAGGTCAGCCAGCCGCTCTTCGCCGCGAAGCCCGCCTTGGACAGGGCCTTGGTGTCGGCGGCGAGGGTCTCGTCGACACCGGGCGCCATGATCGGGTCCTCGATCGCGCTACGGCCGTAGCTCTCGATGAAGGTGAAGATCATGTCCTTGCCGCGCAGGTCCGGGACGAGCTGGCTGCCCGGGGTGTTGCCGAAGGCGTCGACCTTGGCGACCTTCTCGAACTCCGCCTCGTCGCGCAGGGTGTTGCGGATCGCCACGGTGCGGAGCTTGAGGATCGCGGCGGTGTGGTCGGCGGCGAACGGCACGCCGGAGACCTGGAGGCCGAAGGCCATGCAGGTGATCCAGACGGTGCCGGCGATCAGCACGCCCCGGGACGCCTGCGCCTTGTGGCCGGCCAGCAGGTTGCTGAGCCGGACCGCGGCCAGCGCGACCAGGACGATCAGCAGCAGCACGAAGAGGATCACACCGACCGTGAGGGCGGAGGTGACCGTCCCGCCGAGCGTGTCCGTGAGATAGCCGCGGGCGTCGGCGAACAGGCTCCAGTCCAGGACGACGTTGAAGCCCCGGCCCAGGTATTCGTTGAAGCCCATGTCGAGCATGTTCAGGATCGCCACGACGGCGGTCAGCGCGCCGGAGAACGCCGCCAGCACGATCCGCGGCCGGCGCGGCAGGCTCATCAGGACGACGGCCCCCATGATCGCCTCCGCCGGCAGCCGCATGAACTCGGCGGGCTTCAGGCTGTTCAACGTGGTCGGCATCTGCAGACACACGTAGACGAGGGCGGCGGCGAGCACGGTGACGGTCCAGGAGACGACACGCGCGGAGACGGGATGCTTCTCCCGCCAGCCCGCCATACGCCGCCGCAGTCCCAGCCGACTGCTCCAGGTGCGGGGGTTGGGGCGGGTGGGGCGGGGGGTGGTGGCGGGGGTGACTTCGGGCGCGGCGGCGGTCTCGGTATCGGCGTCAGCTTCGGGGGCCGGCTCCTCGGAGTCGGTGTCTGCGGCGTCGGTGTTCTCGGCCGGAGCTTCTACGGCTTTCCCGGTCTCGGCCTCGTCCCCGGTCTCGTCGCCCGGTATCGCTGTCGCCTCGCCCGGCGTCGACTCCGTGTCGACGTCGACGCCGTCGGTGATGTCGCTGTCGGTGTCCGGCGGCGGAACCTTGCCATCGGCTGCCCCGGCCGTATTCGGTGACTGGCTTGTGCTCGTGTGCTGAGGCAACCCGAAGGTCCTTCCATGAGGAGCCCGTAGTCGGAGTGGCGGCCCTTTGGGCCTGGCCGGCCAGACCCTCGCTGGGGAGGCAGGGCCGCCGTCATTCCGTACGAGTTGCCTCATGCGCCCGTTCACGGAACTGGGCAAACACCCGGCAAACGGCTTATCACCGTTGCGTCACGCGCCCCCTACCGCCGTGAGCAGCGCCAGCGGAGCCGCCGCCGACCTGGACTCCCGCACACACGCGTGCGGGTACGGAACCGGCTCCGGGTGGGTGTCGCGGCCGTAGCCCGCGAGGACCTCCGGGAGGCGGTGGCCGGCCGCGGTCGCCGCGTCGACCAGCGCGTGCGCGACCGTACGGGCCTCGTCGTGCAGGCCGTAACGCGACAGGCCCAGCGTGATCAGCGCGTTGTCGTGCGGCCAGACCGAACCCCGGTGGTAGGAGAGCGGGTGGTACGCCGCCTGCCCGGAGGCCAGCGTGCGGACGCCCCAGCCGGAGAAGAAGTCCGGTTCCAGGAGCCTGCGGCCGACCAGTTCGCCGTACTCCTTGTCCAGGAGCCCGGACCACAGCAGATGCCCCGCGTCCGAGGCCAGCGCGTCGACCTGACGGCCCTCCCCGTCCAGCGCCAGCGCCGGGAAGGAGCGGTCCCGCATCCAGAAGTCCTGCTGGAAACGGTCCCTGAGGTCGGACGCCGCCTGCTCCAGGAGCGCCGCGTACGTCTCGTCCTGCCACACCGTCCGCGCCACCCACGCGGTGCGGCGCAGCGCGTCGTACGCGTAGCCCTGGGCCCCCGCCGCCATCACGGGACCGCTCGCGCGGGTGCCGTCGGCTCCGCAGATGGCGCCGGGGGAGTCCTTCCAGTTCTGGTTGGCGAGGCCGCCCTGGTCGGCGCGGTAGACCAGATAGCCGCGGGAGGTCAGGCCGCCGTGGTCGAGCATCCAGCCGATCGCGGCACGGGCGTTGGGCTCCAGGCGGCGGGCGAGTGCCGTGTCGCCGGTCTGCTCGACATACGCGCCGAGCAGCACCAGGAACAGCGGGGTCGCGTCGACCGAGCCGTAGTAGCGCCCGTACGGCACCTGCCCGAAGTGCGCCAGCTCGCCGTGCCGCACCTCGTGCACGATCTTGCCGGGCTGGGAGACCGACTCCGGGCCCACCGCCGTCGCCTGTGTCGCGGCGAGCGCCGGCAGTGTGGCGGCGGCGAGTTGGGGGCGGTAGGGGAGGGCGAAGAGCGAGGTGAGCAGGGCGTCACGGCCCAGGAGGGTCAGGAACCACGGGGCCCCCGCCGCCGGTACCTTCAGCTCCTCGCCGTCGAGGCCCGCCGCCGGGACCTGGAGCGAGGCCAGGTCCGACAGGCCCCGGGCGCAGGCGGCGGCCAACTCGGGCCAGCCGGTGGGGAAGGAGACGCCCTGGACGTACTCGCCCTCCAGCGCGAGGAGTTGCTCGTTCAGCACGGACGGTGAGCGCGGTACCCGCAGGGCCCGCTTGTCGCCGTGCGGGCGGGCCATCACGCGCAGGGCCAGCTCGGCGGTGCCGTGCGGTTCGAGGTCCAGGGTCCATACGAGGCGGCGGGCGCCGGTGCCGGTCTCCTCGACGCCGTCGGGGGCCGGTTCGGCCGTGACCGTCGTACAGGAGCGCCATTCGCCGCGCTGGTAGGCGAACTCCACGCCGTCGTCGAGGACTTGGCGGGAGCGGGTGGCGCCGGTCTTCGCGTAGGTGCGGTAGTCGGAGCGCAGTTCGAACTGGTCGGTGAAGTCGGCGTCCGCGGTGACCGCGAGCCGGACCGTGGTCGGCACCGGCCGGTTGCTTGTCACCTTCAGCGACTCGACGAACGAGCCGTCACCGACGGCCTGTTCACGGAAGAGCGTGTGTGCGGGCGGCTCCTGGCGGCCACCGCGCGGGACCAGGACACAGCGCGCCATGTCCCCGTCGGCCACCGGTGTCAGTGCCTCCGGCACCGCGCCGTCGACCGTCAACTGCCAACGGCTCAGGTGCCGGGCGTCCCGTACGAATAACCCGTCCGGGGAACTGCCGCCCCGTACGCCGCTGATGTCCCCGCCGTCGCCCACGGCTGCGAACGTCCCGCCGTGCACGAGCAGATGATGCCGGTCCGTCATCCCCGGTCCCCTCCCTTGACTCTCTTGGCGACCTTGACTGCCTTGCCGTTCACTTCTGTGCCACGCGTGTCGAATCGGTGCCACGCATGTCGAACGTGCCGAGTCCGGTGCCGGACACGCGGTGTCCGGGGGGCTCGTGGAGCAGATCGAGGGTGAGCGCGGCGGTCCAGCTGAAGCCGGTCGCGCCGCACGCCTCGCCGTCGTACGGGTCGACGTACTCGGCGAAGTCGGTGGCGTCGGCGGTCTCCAGGACCGCCTCGCGCAGGGCGTCCGCCCGCGTCTGCTCGCCGTGCAGGCGCAGGCCGCGCTCCAGCAGCCAGCTCGTGTTGAACCAGGCCGGGCCGCGCCAGTACCGGTGCGGATCGAAGGCCTCGCCCAACAGGTCGTAGCTGGGCGGGAGTTGGGTGGTGTCGCCGAGCCCGAAGTGCGGGCCGGACGCCGTACGGACGAGGGCGCTGGTGATGTCCCGGGGCAGGTCGGGGAGGAGGAGGGGAATCAGGCCGGAGACGCTGCGCTCGGGGATGAGGGCGCCAGTGAGGGACCCGCGCCCCGCATCCGGCGTCTCGCCGCGCACATCGCGGCAGAAGAACATGCCCTCCGCCGGGTCCCACAGCCGCTCGATCAGCACGCCGGTGAGCCGCTCCGCGCGGGCGTGCCGGGCCGTGCCGGTCGCGCCCAACTCCCGTGCGATACGGGCGAGTGCGTGCTCGGAGGCGATGAGCAGGGCGTTGAAGGACGGGTCCTCCACCGCGAACTCGCTTGCGCCGTCGGCGTATTGGCCGTCCCGGTAGTCCGTCGCGAGGCGCACGTAACGGCCGTAGTCGAGGTCCGTCGGCCGGTCCTCGGCCGCCCCGTGGTCGAGGTCGGCGCGCCGGAAGGAGCGGGCCGGGGCGGGCGTGATCCGGCTCAACGGGGCGTCCCAGCAAGGGCTGTTGTCCATACCCTGTTCCCAGGGGTGCACGACGGACGCGAGCCCGCCCCCGCCGAGGTCGCGCCGGTGCAGCAGATAGCGGTGCCAGGCGGCCAGCCGGGGGTAGACACCGGCGAGGAAGCCGCGCGCGCGGGAGAGGCCCGGGTCCGCGCAGTGGACCAGCCACGCCGCCAGCGCGTGGACCGGTGGCTGCACGATGCCCGAGGTCTGTACGGTGCGCGGGGCGCCCGCGGTGTGCCCCGCGGTCGAGGAGCGCCAGAAGTCGGGGCTCGGGAAGTACGCGTCGAGCGGTACGGAGGGGTTGAAGACGATGTGCGGGATACGGCCGTCGCCCCACTTGGCGGCGAGCAGCGTCTCCAGCTCCGTCTGTGCCCGCAGGGGCGAGAGGTGCCGCAGTCCGATCGCGATGAACGCGGAGTCCCAGGACCACTGGTGCGGATACAGACCGCGTGAGGGGACGGTGGAGGCTCCCGTCCAGTTCCCTTCGAGTACGGCAGCCGCCCTGAGGTGCAGGGAACCTGACAAGGACGGCGGATCGTATACGAGGTCGTGCTCCACGGGGAGGGCTGTGAGCTGGGCAGTGCGATCCACTCGGGACTCCACGAAACACATCGAGCCGACCGGTTCGGTCATGGCTACCGTAGGGTTACGTCTATTTAACACGCAAAACTCAATATGTAATGCAGGGTTGAGAAACACAAGGGGGTGCGCATGACGGGAAGAGGTCAAGGGAGCGCCGGAGATCTGCTCGAACTGGTGCGCACCGGGCGCGCCACGACCCGCGGTGCCCTCCAACAAGTGACGGGTCTCTCCCGTGCGACCGTCGGCCAGCGCTTGGACCGGCTCTTCCGCGCGGGCTGGCTGCGCGAGGGCGCGGGCGGTCCCGTGGACTCCCCGCTGGGCGGTCGCCCCTCGATCACCCTCGAATTCGACGACGCCCACGCCGTGGTCCTCGCGGCGGACCTGGACACCCGCCACGCGCGCGCGTGTGTCCTCTCGCTCACCGGCGAGATCCTCGCGGAGCACGGCGGCACGCTGGTCATCGAGGACGGCCCGGACGCCGTACTCGGTGAACTCGGCCGCTGGTTCGCCGAGTTGCTGGAGAAGGCGGGGCATCAGGCGTCCGAGGTCTGCGGGATCGGACTCGCCGTCCCCGGGCCCGTCGACAGCGAGACCGGCCGGGTCGTCCAGCCGCCGATCATGCCCGGCTGGGACGGCTACGACATAAGAGGCCGCCTGGCCCGCGCCTTCACGGAACACACCGGCGCCCCCCGGGTCCCGGTCCTGGTCGACAACGACGCCAACCTCATGGCCTACGGCGAACAGCGCACCGGACACCCCGACTGTGCGGCCTTCGTCCTGGTCAAGGTCTCGACCGGCATCGGCGCCGGAGTGGTCGTCGGCGGTTCCATCTTCCGGGGGATCGACGGCGGCGCCGGCGACATCGGCCACATCCGCGTCCCGGCGGGCGCGCAGGCGCTGTGCCGTTGCGGGTCCTACGGCTGTCTCGCCGCCGTCGCCAGCGGTGGCGCCGTGGCACGACGGCTGGCCGAGACCGGGGTGCCGGCGGCGTCCGGCTCGGATGTGCGGGACCTGCTGGCGTCGGGCCATCCGGGAGCGGCGGCGTTCGCCCGCGAGGCGGGCCGACAGGTCGGGGACGTCCTGGCGACCGTGGTGACGCTGCTCAACCCCGGGGTTCTGATGATCGCGGGAGACCTGGCCGGAACCTCCTTCCTCACCGGCGTACGGGAGCTGCTGTACCAGCGGGCGCTGCCGCGCTCCACCGCTCATCTGCACGTACTGACCTCACGGCTCGGTGAGCGGGCCGGGCTGGTGGGGGCGGGTGCGCTGGTCGTGGAGTACCTGTACGCGCCGGAGCGGGTCGAGGAGCGGCTGCTCGCGCTGGGCATGTGAGGGCGGCGGGCGCGTGAGGGCCGTGGGGATGTGACGTCCGCGTTTCCGTCCGGAGACTCGTCCGGCGCCCGTCCGGATGGTGAAATCCGGGCGGTTGTGGAAGCGTGATTCTCGCCACCTTTGATAGAGGTGGCGCTCAGGTGAGCGGATCTTGCGCGGCTGCACTTCTCCAAGGGGTGGCACTGCGTGCCACCCCTTGATCGTTCATCGATCGAAAACAGGCGAGCCGCAAGCCGCTCGAATGAGCGGCAAAAGGTGCTGATGGGCCTGCTTGCCTTCAAGAAGTGAAAACATCCGGCGGTGTTCGCTTGCCGAGCTTTGACTTTCGATCCGCTGGCGGACTACCGGTTACAGACGCATGACATGCAAGTGGACGTACCCAGGCGCCTTCGATCTGGGTATGTTCCTGGCCGTCAGGGCAGCCACCCGCGTCCCGAGGAGTCGAGACCCGTGTCGGAAAACAAAGAACCCCACGTAGCGAAGTTCGTCTATGACTTCACCGAGGGAAACAAGGACCTCAAGGACCTTCTCGGCGGCAAGGGTGCCAACCTCGCCGAGATGACGAACCTGGGCCTTCCCGTGCCCCCCGGCTTCACCATCACCACCGAGGCGTGCAAGACCTACCTCGACAGTGGCGAGGAGCCGGCGGCACTGCGTGACGAGGTGAGTGCACACCTCGACGCGCTTGAGTCGACGATGGACAAGAAGCTGGGGCAGGCCGACAACCCCCTCCTCGTATCGGTCCGTTCCGGGGCGAAGTTCTCCATGCCCGGCATGATGGACACCGTCCTGAACATCGGCCTCTCCGACAAGTCCGTGCAGGGCCTGGCGAAGCAGGCCGGCGACGAGCGCTTCGCGTGGGACTCCTACCGTCGGCTCATCCAGATGTTCGGCAAGACCGTCCTCGGCGTCGACGGCGACCTCTTCGAGGAGGCCCTCGACAAGGCCAAGGAGGCCAAGAAGGTCACGGTCGACACCGAGCTGGACGCGGCCGACCTGAAGAAGCTGGTCACCCGCTTCAAGCGGATCGTCAAGACCGAGGCCGGCCGCGACTTCCCGCAGGACCCGCGCGAGCAGATGGACCTCGCCATCCACGCGGTCTTCGACTCCTGGAACACCGACCGCGCCAAGCTCTACCGCCGCCAGGAACGCATCCCGCACGACCTCGGCACGGCGGTCAACGTCTGCTCGATGGTCTTCGGCAACCTCGGCCCCACAGCTACATCGATCGGGGGCGGCACGGGCGTCGCCTTCACCCGCGACCCGGCCAGCGGCCACCAGGGCGTCTACGGCGACTACTTGCAGAACGCGCAGGGCGAGGACGTCGTCGCCGGCATCCGAAACACCGTGCCCCTCGCGGAACTTGAGCAGATCGACAAGGCGTCGTACGACCAGCTCATGCAGATCATGAAGACTCTGGAGAACCACTACAAGGATCTCTGCGACATCGAATTCACCATCGAGCGCGGCCAGTTGTGGATGCTGCAGACGCGGGTGGGGAAGCGGACGGCGGGTGCGGCCTTCCGTATCGCCACGCAGTTGGTGGACCAGGGGCTCATCGACGAGGCGGAGGCCCTTCAGCGGGTCACCGGTGCCCAGTTGGCGCAGCTGATGTTCCCGCGCTTCGACGACGAGGCGAAGGTCCAGCAGGTCGGCCGGGGCATCGCGGCCTCGCCGGGTGCGGCGGTCGGCAAGGCGGTCTTCGACTCGTACACGGCCGTGAAGTGGTCGCGTTCGGGCGAGAAGGTCATCCTGGTCCGCCGCGAGACCAACCCCGACGACCTCGACGGCATGATCGCGGCGGAGGGCATCCTGACGTCACGCGGCGGCAAGACGTCCCACGCGGCCGTCGTGGCGCGCGGCATGGGCAAGACGTGCGTCTGCGGCGCCGAGGAGCTGGAGGTCGACACCAAGCGACGCCGTATGACGGTGCCCGGTGGACATGTGGTGGAGGAGGGCGACGTCATCTCCATCGACGGATCCAGCGGCAAGGTGTACCTGGGCGAGGTCCCGGTCGTGCCGTCCCCCGTCGTGGAGTACTTCGAGGGCCGGATGCACGCGGGCGCCGACGACGCCGACGAGCTGGTCGAGGCGGTCCACCGGATCATCGGATACGCGGACCGCGTACGCCGGTTGAGGGTGCGCGCCAACGCCGACAACGCCGAGGACGCGCTGCGCGCCCGCCGCTTCGGCGCCCAGGGCATCGGCCTGTGCCGTACCGAGCACATGTTCCTCGGCGACCGCCGTGAGCTGGTGGAACGCCTGATCCTGGCCGACACGGACACCGAACGCGAGGAGTCCCTCAAGGCTCTTCTCCCGCTCCAGAAGGCGGACTTCGTCGAGCTGTTCAAGGCGATGGACGGACTCCCGGTCACCGTCCGCCTGTTGGACCCGCCGCTGCACGAATTCCTCCCGGACATCACGGAGTTGTCGGTCCGCGTCGCGCTGGCCGAGTCCCGCCAGGAGTCCCACGAGAACGACCTCCGCCTGCTCCAGGCGGTCCACCGCCTGCACGAGCAGAACCCGATGCTGGGGCTGAGGGGTGTGCGCCTGGGCCTGGTCATCCCCGGCCTGTTCACCATGCAGGTACGGGCGATCGCCGAGGCCGCCGCCGAACGCAAGGCGGCGAAGGGCGACCCGCGCGCCGAGATCATGATCCCGCTCGTCGGCACGGTCCAGGAGCTGGAGATCGTCCGCGAGGAGGCCGACCAGGTCATCGCCGAGGTGGAGGCCGCGACGGGCACGTCCCTGAAGCTGTCCATCGGCACGATGATCGAACTCCCGCGCGCCGCACTGACGGCGGGCCAGATCGCGGAGGCGGCGGAGTTCTTCTCCTTCGGCACGAACGACCTCACCCAGACGGTGTGGGGCTTCAGCCGCGACGACGTAGAGGCTTCGTTCTTCACGGCCTACCTGGAGAAGGGCATCTTCGGTGTCTCCCCCTTCGAGACGATCGACAGGGACGGCGTGGGTTCACTGGTGAAGCTCGCGGCGAAGGCCGGCCGAGAAACCCGCCCGGACCTGAAACTCGGCGTCTGCGGCGAACACGGCGGCGACCCCGAGTCGGTGCACTTCTTCCACGAGGTGGGACTGGACTACGTCTCCTGCTCGCCGTTCCGGATCCCGGTGGCGCGGCTTGAGGCGGGGCGGGCGGCGTCGGTGGCGCAGGGGAGCGACCACCGGTAGGCCGTACGGCCACTGGACGCCGGAGCCGTCGCCCGTCCCCGACCCTCACCGATGGGCGGCGGTTCCGGATCACGAAGGGAGGGGCGGCACCCTGTGCGGGGGTGCCGCCCCTCTCCGCGTGGTCTGCGGAAGCCGTAGAACCACAGGGTTCCCGGGGGCTCTACCCGCGTGCGGCCTTCCCGTCGTACGCGTTCTGGTGGCGTCGGATCTCGTCGTGGTGCTCGGAACTCCAGGCGGCCAGGTGCTGGATGGCGGAGAGCAGGGAGGCGCCGAGGTCGGTGAGGGAGTACTCGACGCGGGGCGGCACCTCCGCGTAGGCGGTGCGGTCGACCATGCCGTCGCGCTGAAGGCGCTTGAGGGTGAGGGTGAGCATGCGCCGGGAGATGGCGGGGATCGTGGTGTCGAGATCCGAGTAGCGGGCGTCGCCGCCGGCCAGGGCGCCGATGACCAGGATGCTCCACTTGTCGCCCACCAGGTCGAGGATCTCGCGGATGAAGTCCGCGTCCCGCTCGTCCCAGCGCTCACAGGGGCCCGCGAGGCGCAGTACGTTCGCCCGGGCCTGACCGGTGGCGGGTGCCCGGCCCTCGTCGCTGTTCACGGATGACGCCCTTTCGATGTTCCTGGGGAACATGGACATACCTTTTGTAACGCTGATTCCGTTCCTGCACAGTGGCTTACGCACCGGGCGCCAACGCCCTGGTCGAAGCGGTCGTCCCGCGCACAGGGCGGCAACCGCCGGGCCCTTCGGGCGTATTCCCGCCTCATCGCTCCGGCCCTGTTCCCACCTGCCGCGCGGGCACCGTACCCACCCATAGTGAAGGGACAACTCCGCCGTGGCCACGCTCCGCACACTCGGCACGTCCGACCTCGCTGTCTTCCCCCTCGCCCTCGGAGGCAACGTCTTCGGCTGGACGGCCGACGAGAAGCAGTCCTTCGCCGTCCTCGACGCCTACACAGAGGCCGGCGGCAACTACATCGACACCGCCGACGTCTACGCGGCCTGGATCGACGGTCTCAAGGGCGGTGAGTCAGAGACCGTCATCGGCAAGTGGCTGGCCGCACGCGGCAACCGCGACAAGTTCATCGTGTCCACCAAGGGCGGCATGCACCCGGACTACCAGGGCCTGTCCGCCTCTACCATCAAGGCCGCGGCAGAGCAGTCGCTGCGCCGCCTCGGCATCGACCACATCGACCTCTACTACTCCCACTACGACGACCCGTCCGTGCCCGTGGAGGAGATCGTCACGGCCCTGGACGACCTGGTGAGGGCCGGCAAGGTGCGCGCCGTGGCAGCCTCGAACCTCTCCGCGCAGCGGCTCCGGGCGTCCCTCGACTTCGCCGAGCGCGAGAACCTCGCCCGGTACGTGGCGATCCAGCCGGAGTACAACCTGGTCTCCCGCGACACCTATGAGGGCGCCCTCCAGGACGTCGCCGAGCAGGCCGGCGTCTCCGCGTTGCCCTACTTCGCGCTGGCCGCCGGCTTCCTGACCGGCAAGTACCGTCCCGGCGTCACGGTCGACAGCGCACGCGCCGACCTGGCGGCAGGGCCCGCGGTGACGGCGCGGGGCGTCGCGGTACTTGAGGCACTGGACACCGTCGCCGACGCGCACGGCGCCGAACCCGCCACCGTCGCCCTCGCCTGGCTCCTCACCCGCCCCACCGTCGCCGCCCCGATCGCGAGCGCCCGCGACCTGGCACAACTCCCGGCGCTCCTCGCCGTCCAGGACCTCACCCTCACCCATGAGGACGTCCACCTCCTCACGAAGGCCTCGGCCTGACACACCGCGAAGGGGCTTGATTCCGGCGCCCCTCAGGAACATGAACGATCCGCTCGCTCGACCAGCTCGACGCCGACGACTGGCGCCGGTCCAATCCGCGCTTCGAGGGCGACAACCTGGAGGCGAACATCCGGATCGTGGAGCAGGTGGACGACGTCGCCAAGCAGCTCGGCGCGACGCCCGCTCAGATCGCGCTCGCGTGGCTGCTCGCGCAGGGCGACGACATCGCGCCCATTCCCGGGACGCGCCGGATCGCCAACCTGGAGCAGAACGTGGTGGCGGACGAACTGGTGCTCTCGGCCGGGCAGTTGGAGCGGCTGTCCGAGGTGGCGGTACCGATCGGCGACCGGTATGCCGACATGAGCCGCATCAACCGGTAGTCCACGCCCGGCCGGAGGGATTCCGGGTGTCCCACGTCCCCGCTGCCGTCACTCGCAGGCGACCCCGTCGCCGTCCCGGTCGAGGTGGGAGTCGTAGCCGGGGTCGCCCCGGTGGAGAGGCGTGACGCCGGCGGCACGGGCGGCGGTGCAGTTCGCGTAGTACGTGCCGGCGCCTCCGCCGGAGCCGCTGTCATCGGAGCCGGAACCAGAACCAGAACCTGAGCCGGAACCTGAGTCGCTTCCCGCGGCGGCCTCGGCGGTGACCGTCTTGGTTACCTTGACGGTCTTCGTCGCGGTCACCGTGGGCGCCGGTGCCGGGGTGGTGGTCTCCGTCGCGGTCGCCGTGACGGTCATCGTCGGCTGCGGCTTGGCGGCGGCGGGCTTCGCATCGGCCGCCGTGTCCTTCTTCGTGTCCTGGCCGGCGCCGAGGCCGATGAGGAAGGCCAGCGCGAGGGCCGGGAGCACATACCGCTTGCGGGCCCAGCGGGGCGCGGACCGGACCGGTTGGGGCGTCGGTGGTACGGGTGGCATCGCGTACGGATGAGTCATCTCGTCCCCCTGTGTCTGATGTGGCATGGAACGTAACGCCGGGACCGGGCAGGTGAAGGGCGAGTGACCAACCTGTGATGGTCCGTGACGGTCGGATCACTCGGCGTGGGGGAGCGGGGCCGGTCCGGCTCTCGTACGCTCTTCGTGCACCGGGATGCACGCGTCGACAGAAGGGGCCGCCCATGTCCGGTTGGAACGAGAGGGCCGTCCCCGATCAGCGCGGCCGGGTCGCCGTGGTCACCGGCGCCAACAGCGGGATCGGCTACGTCACCGCGCGGGAGCTGGCCCGCAAGGGTGCCCGGGTGGTGCTCGCCTGCCGGAGCGAGGTGCGGGGGAGCGAGGCCGCCGACCGGATCGTCGCCGAAGTGCCGGGAGCAGAGGCCCAGTTCGGGCGGCTGGACCTCGGAGACCTGCGCTCCGTACGGGAGTTCGCGGCCACGTTTCCGTACGAGCGGCTGGATCTGCTCGTCAACAACGCCGGGGTCATGGCGATGCCGTACGGCACGACGGTGGACGGTTTCGAGACCCAGTTCGGTGTCAACCACCTCGGGCACTTCGCGCTGACCGGGCTGCTGCTTCCGGCGCTGCTCGACGCGCCGGACGCCCGGATCGTCACGGTCTCCAGCTTCATGCACGCGCTCGCCAACATCGACATCGACGATCCCAACAGCGAGCGCCGGTACAGCCGTTGGACCGCCTACTCCCGTTCCAAGACCGCCAACCTGCTCTTCACGCACGAGCTGGCGCGGCGGCTCGCGGCGGCCGGTTCGGGGGTGGTCGCGACCGCCGCCCATCCCGGTTACGCCGCCACCAACCTCCAGACCGCCGGGCCGCAGGCGGAGGGACGCAGGGGCGCCGAGCGGCTCATGGAACTCGGCAACCGGGTCTTCGCCCAGCCGGCGGAGGCCGGCGCGCTGCCCTCCCTCTACGCGGCGACCGCGCCCGACGTGCACCCCGATTCCTTCTACGGCCCGCGACTCGCCATGTGGCGCGGGGCACCGGCACGCTCCTGGCGGGCACCCTGGACCCTCAACGACGCGATGGGGCAACGCCTTTGGGCGGCTTCGGAGGAGCTGACGGGAGTCGTGTACGGCCAACTCAAGGCGTAGGAGCGGGTGTTACGGACGCCCTCGCGGATGTGGTCCGTGGTAAGTCTGACTAAGCCTTGACTGCTGCGGCCGAGCTGGCGGCCGATCTGGCCGCCTGCTCGATCTTCGCGCAGTAGGCCGCGCGGGCTTCCTCGTTGATCTGCTGCTCGTGTTCGGGGCGCATCCCGGTCCGGCCGTCGAGGCCCTCGCGCAGGATGTCGGCGTGCCCGGCATGCCGGTTGGACTCGCCGAGGACATGGACCATGACGGCGAACAGGTTCGTGTGGGAAAAGGGCTCCGGCCACCACGGCACGTGGCCGGGGGCTTCGAGGGAAAGCTCGTTGATCGTCGCGTCCGAGTGTTCCCACGTGCGCCGGTAGAACTCGACGATCTGATCGCGGGTCTCGTCCTCGGCGGCCCACAGGTCGTTGCCGTTGTGGTCCTGCCACCGGGGCAGCGGTTCCGGGGAAGGGCGATCGAAGACCTCGCCGAAGTACCTGGCCTCGACGGCGGCCACGTGTTTGACCAGGCCGAGGAGGTTGGTCCCGGTCGCTGTCAGAGGCCGGCGGGCGTCGTATTCGGACAGGCCGTCGAGTTTCCAGAGCAGCGCCTCGCGGTCCCGCCGCAGTCTCCCGTGCAGGTTGTCCTTCGCGAATTCATCGATCATGCGGCATGAGCCTGCCATGGGCTGCTCGTGGTCTCAAGATCCCGTACGTAGGTCATGCATGCCGTGGATCAAGGGGACCGGTCCCGCCGTAGCGCCGCCACCAGCAGTTCGGTGAACTGTGTCGCCGACCAGGACGGCCGTCGCCCCGTCGCCGTCTGCACCTGGGCCTCGCGCTGACGGAAGACCGGGTGGTCGACGGGGACGTACGCCACGCCCTCGGTGGAGGTGTCCTGCCTGATGTGGCCGAGATCGCCGAGATCGCCGACGAGCGCGAGGCCGCCTCCCGCGCGGACGAACTCGTACTGCGGGCCGAGGCTGTCGCAGACCAGCGCGGGGCGGACCGTGAGCCCCTCCAACTGCGCCCCGATGTCGAAGAGTTCACGCTGACTCGTGCCCGGCGAGGCCAGCGCGAGCGGGTAGCCGCACAGGTCCGCGAGGCCGATGCGGTCGCGGCCGGCGAGTTCATGGCCGAGCGGGACGATCGCGGCCACCGGGACCACGACCGCGCACTCGACGCGGACGTCGTGCTGCGGGCCCATCGTGTACGTGACGGCGACATCGGCGAGGCCCTCGACCACACGGCGGGTCGCCTCCTGGCGGGCGACCACGTCCACGCGGAAGGCCACGTCGGGATGGGCCCGCCGGAAGTCGGCGATCGCCCGCGGCACCAGTCGCCGCGCGAACCCCTCCGAACAGGCGACGGCGACACTGCGCGCCTCCGCGCCCCGGCCCGTCCTCAACTCCTCCAGGAGCGTGGTCGATTCGGTCTCGGCACGGCGGGCGTGGGCCAGCAGCCGGGAGCCCGCCTCGGTCAGGGTCATCCCGCGCGGATGCCGGGCGAACAGCGGGACGCCGATGCCCGACTCCAGTTTGGCGACCTGTCTGCTGATCGCAGAGGGCGCGACGTTCAGGGCGTTCGCCGCCTCGGTCACCGATCCGGTGCGGGCGACCTCCAGGAAGTAGGCGAGGTTCACCGGCAGAAGCTGCATAGGAGGTCCCCTGTGGTAATGCCTGTAGTCACGTCTGTGGTCACGTGATGCGTTGCCGAAAGTAGAACGCATCACGTCACAAACGGCAATGGTCGCAGGCTCGGATCCGCCCTACTCTGCTGGGACGACGAGAGCGCACCGCCCGCCCGACCGCCGCCCTCCCTGGAGAAATCTTCCCGTGATACCTGAGAAACTGGCGCGTAAAGCCGAGGAGTTCGTCGACTCCGGTGCCTTCTTCACCGAGCTGGCCACCATGGTCGCGTACGCCACGGAGAGTTCCCGCCCCGAGAGCCGCCTTGCCATTGAGGCATACCTCGACGAGTTCCTGACCCCAGCCCTGACCGCCCTCGGCTGCGAGGTCGCGCGCTACGACAACCCCGATCCGGCGGCCGGCCCCTTCCTGGTCGGCACCCGCGTCGAGTCCCCAGAGCTGCCGACCGTGCTCGTCTACGGCCACGCGGACGTCGTCGAGGGCCAGGCGGGCCGGTGGAGCGAGGGCCGCGACCCGTGGACGCTGACCGCCGAGGGTGAACGCTGGTACGGGCGCGGCGCCGCCGACAACAAGGGCCAGCACTTGGTCAATCTCGCCGCCCTGCGTCTACTCCTCGCCGAGCAGGGCGCGTTGGGCTTCAACCTGACCTTCCTGCTGGAGTCCGGCGAGGAGATCGGCTCACCCGGACTCGCCGAATTCGCCGCAGCACACCGGGAGTTGCTGCGCGCCGACGTGCTCGTCGCCTCGGACGGACCACGCCTGGACGCCACCACACCGACCCTGTTCCTCGGCGCCCGCGGCGGACTCCAGCTCCAACTCACCGCGGATCTACGGCCGGACGCCTACCACTCCGGCAACTGGGGCGGCCTGCTGCGCAACCCCGCGACCACCCTCGCCGGCGCTGTCGCGACCCTGGTCGACGGCCACGGCC
>NZ_JAWOAI010000119.1:0-21681 GCF_033194735.1 Streptomyces sp. W16 | reverse complement strand
CGCGGTCGCCGCCCGCCTCAGGGACGCCGTAGGGGATGTACTCCCCGAAGACGGCGACCAGACCGCCCTGCGCACCCTCGTGCACGCCCTCGCGGAAGGCGCCGCCGACCCCGCCGACCCGCTCTGCGCGGCGCACCTGCACTGCCCGCCGCTCGCCGTCGCCACCGCCGCCGACCTCGCCGTCAGCGTGCTGAACCCGTCCCTCGACTCCTGGGACCAGGCCCCCGCAGCCTCCGCCCTCGAAGCCCTCGTCACCCGCACCCTCGCCCACGAGATCGGCCTCGCCGACGCGCTCGTCACCAGCGGCGGCACCGAAGCCAACCAACTCGCCCTGCTGCTCGCCCGCGAAGCCCACGGCGGCACCGTGCAGTTGGTCTGCGGAAGCAACGCCCACCACTCCCTGCCCCGCGCCGCCTGGCTCCTCGGACTGCCCGACCCCGTCGTCGTCCCCGCCCCGGCCGGCACCCTCGACCCCGCCGCCCTCGATGAGGCCCTCACCGCACTGCCCGGACCCCGCGGCTCCGTCCTGGTCGCCGCCACCGCAGGCACCACCGACGCCGGCCTCATCGACCCGCTGCCCGAGATCGCCGGACTGTGCGCCGCCCACGGCGCCCGCCTCCACATCGACGCCGCCTACGGCGGAGGCCTCACCTTCAGCGACCGCCACCGCGACAAACTCGCCGGCCTCGACCGCGCCCACACCGTCACCCTCGACCTGCACAAACTCGGCTGGCAGCCCGTCGCCGCCGGCCTCCTCGCCGTACGCCACCCCCGCGACCTCGCCGCCCTCACCCAGCGCGCCGACTACCTCAACGCCGACGACGACACCGAAGCAGGACTCCCCGACCTCCTCGGCCGCTCGATGCGCACCACCCGACGCCCCGACGTCCTCAAGATCGCCGTCACCCTGAAAACCCTCGGCCGCACCGGACTCGGCACCCTCGTCGACCAAGTCTGCGCCCGCGCACGGGAGTTCGCCGCCATGGTCCACAACCACCCCGGCTTCGAGCTCTACGACCCACCCGTCATCAGCACCGTCCTGTTCCGGCCCGCCGAAGCCACCGACGAAGCCGTGGCCGCCGTACGCCGACAACTCCTCCACGACGGACGGGCCGTCCTCGGCCGGGCCGCGCTCGACGGCCGGCTCTGGCTCAAGGCCACCCTCCTCAACCCCCACACCCGGCCCGACGACCTGGCCGCCCTCCTGAAACTGGTGGAAGGACACACCCCCCGATGAGCCACCCCCCGACGGGTCACCCCCAGACCCCCAACCCCCCACGCCACGAACCCGATCCACCCCGCGACCTGGTCGGCATCGGCATCGGCCCCTTCAACCTCTCCCTCGCCGCCCTCGCCCACCCCCTCACCGAACTCGACACCGCCTTCTACGAACAGCGCCCCGGCTTCGACTGGCACCCGGGCCTCCTCATCGACGGCGCCACCGTCCAAGTCCCCTTCCTCGCCGACCTGGTGACCCTCGCCGACCCCGCCAGCCCCTGGTCCTTCCTCAACTACCTGAAGGCCCGCGACCGCCTCTTCCCCTTCTACTTCGCCGAGCGCTTCCACATCCAGCGCGCCGAATACGACGCCTACTGCCGCTGGGTCGCCGACAGCCTCCCCGGACTCCACTTCGGCCACCAGGTCGACGCCGTCCGCTTCAACCCCGAACGCGACGTCTTCGAGGTCGACTTCACCCAGCTCGACAGCGACGGAGAGGCCGAAGCCCTCGGCCGCACCTACACCAAGAACATCGTCCTCGGCGTCGGCACCGCCCCCTACGTCCCCGACCCGCTCAGGCCTCTCGTCGAAGCCCCCGGCGTCCCCGTCATCCACGCCGCCGACTACCTCGCCCACCGCGAAACGTTTCTCGCCGCCGAGCACATCACCGTCATCGGATCGGGACAGAGCGGCGCCGAAGTCTTCCTCGACCTGCTCCGCCACCGCCCCGCAGGACACGAGAAACTCCACTGGATCGGCCGCAGCGAGGCCTTCGCCCCCATGGAGTACTCCAAGCTCGGCCTGGAGCACTTCACCCCCGACTACACCCGCTATTTCCACGCCCTCGCCGAGCCCGTCCGCGACCGCCTCGTCACCGCACAGTGGCAACTCCACAAGGGCATCGACGCCGACACCATCGCCGCCATCCACGACGAGCTCTACCGCCGTACCCTGCACGGCGGTTGGCCCGACGCCGTCCTCACCCCCGGCGTCCGCGTCCGCACCGCAGGACGCATCGCCACCACCAAGGTCGAACTCCACCTGGAACACGTCCAGCAGAACACCCGCTCCCGCCTCACCACCGACGCCGTCGTCCTCGCCACCGGCTACCGCGAGCGCCCCCTCGGCCGCATCCTCGCCGGACTCGACCCCTACCTGCGCCGCGACAGCGCCGAACGCCCGCGCATCGACGACCAGTTCAGGCTCGTCCTCGACCCCTCCGTCACCGGCGCCGGCTGCCAGGTCTACGTCCAGAACGCCGAACTCCACACCCACGGCGTCGGCGCCCCCGACCTCGGCCTCGCCGCCTGGCGCAGCGCCACCATCCTCAACTCCCTCACGGGCAAGGAGCCTTACCCCCTCCCCGGCCGAACGGCCTTCACCACGTTCGGTCTTGACCCCCAGACCCAGATCCCCACGGCCCGCCAGGCCACCCGCACCCTCACCCCACTCGTCGAAGGACGCTAGAAAGGGGCCCGGCGGCAACCAGAACCGCCGGACCCCTCAGAAAACCGAACGCGTTAGAAAACCGGCGTCCCGTTCCGCGTCAACTTCCAGTCCACCGAAGCGAAGTCCGCCGGATCCAGCACACCCTTCGCGGTCACCCACTCCGCGATCCGCGTCCGGATCTCCGTCGACTCCGCCCACACCTCGGTCGCCGACGCCACATGCGGGAACGCACCGCCGCCGTTCGCCCGGTAGTTGTTCACCGCAAGCACGAACTGCTGCGCGTCGTCCAGCGCCGCCCCGTTGTAGGTGAGGTTCTTGATCCGCGACCCGGCCGCCTGCGCGATGTCGATCTCGTACGAGAACCCCGACACGTAGTCGTAGTTGTAGTCCGGCCGGCCGTTCGCGTTCGTCAGCTTCTCCGTGTCCACAACGGCATCCGCCGCCGTCTGCACGAAGTACTCCGCCGAGTACTCCAGGTACGCCCGCACCTGAGCACCCGTCAGAAGCTTGGCGACGAGCGTGTTGTCGTACACGTACAGACCCGACAGATCGCGGATCGTCACCTCGCCCGCCGGGATCTCCGACGTCCGCGAGAACGGCGACGCCTGCGCGATCACCGGCAGCGAGGCGTACGACGTCCCCGCCAACGCCGCCTTCACCACGTCCTCCTGGACCTTGGTGATCAGGTCGATGAT
This sequence comes from Streptomyces sp. W16, assembly GCF_033194735.1. NCBI lineage: Bacteria > Bacillati > Actinomycetota > Actinomycetes > Kitasatosporales > Streptomycetaceae > Streptomyces > Streptomyces sp. W16. The sequence goes on along the minus strand of NZ_JAWOAI010000119.1, from coordinate 18,319 downwards.
CGGCGCGTCCTTGTACCGCGCGTCCACCGTCGTCAGCGTCGCCGTCGCCGTGCCGACCACCTGGTTGACGTACTCCACGACCAGCGCGTGCTCGTCCTTCAGCAACCGCGTGATCTTCGGATCGTCCGCGACCGTCTTCGCGTCCCGCAGCGAGGCCGCCACCGACTCGACGGTCCAACGGCCCTTCTCGAAGACCAACTCGAAGTCGAACACGCTCAACCGCTCGGCGTAGCACAGCGGTTCGGACAGCACGACCGTCTTCCCCGTCGCCGTGTTCGTGACCTTCAACTCCGGGATCTCCACGTGCGCGTGGCCCACGAGGATCGCGTCGATCCCGGGCACCTGCTGCGCGACCAGCGCCGCCGAGTTCTCCACGTACGGCAGCTGGTCACCGTACGACGACGTCCCCGACGACCCGGAGTGCGCCGACACGACAACGACATCCGCCCCCATCGACTTCAGCTTCGGCACCCACTTCGCCGCCTGCTCCTCAAGCCCCGGGAACGTCAACTTCCCCTGCACATACGCCTTGTCCCAGATCGCGATACCGGGGTTCGTCAGCCCGAGGACCGCCACCTTCACCGGCGGCGCACCCGGCACACGGAACGTCTTGATGAAGTACGGCGGGAAAGCCGGCTTCAGCGTCTTCGCGTCCAGCGCGTTCGCGCCGAGCAGCGGGAAACGGCACTGGTCCTCGAACTTCCGCAGCGTCTCGATGCCGTAGTTGAACTCGTGGTTGCCCAGCGCCGCCGCGTCGTACCCGATCGCGTTCATCGCCTGCGCCATCGGGTGCACAGGACCGCCCTTGGCGGTGATCGGGTCCACCTTCGCGAAGTAGTACGTCAGCGGGGTGCCCTGGATCGTGTCGCCCGCGTCCAGCAGCAGCGTGTTCCGCCGCCCCTTCTCCTGGCGGATCTGGTTCACCAGGGTCGACACCCGCGCCAGACCCATGGCGTTGCCCTTGGCGTCCGCGTACTCCGCGTCCTTGAAGTAGTCCCAGTTGAAGACATGCCCGTGCAGGTCCGTCGTGCCCAGCACGGTCAGCGAGTACCGCTTCGGGTGCTTGCCCGGCTTCTTCTCCGCGGCCTGCGCCGCCGGAGCCGCCGCCGCACCGGCCAGCGCCACCCCCGCACCCGTCACAGCGGACTTCTTCAGGAACTTCCGGCGGTTCAAGGGCATGTCTGGCTCTCCTCGGGAAACGGTCAACGACGCGCGTAGATTCTTACTCGCTTCTTACTGGAAGCGACAGGCTCCGCAGGTTTCGATCTGATGACCAGAAGACGCCACAACTGACAGAGTGGGACGTATGACCACCCCCGCCACGGACGAACCCCAACCCGCCGTCCCCTACGGCACCCCCGACGCACCCCGCATCGCCGTCCGCGGCGAAGCCCGCCTCGAAGTCGACCCCGAGATCGCCCGCATCGGCATCACCGTCGCCGCCCGCGGCACCGACCGCCGCACCGCCCTCGACGACCTCACCCGCCGCAACGCCACCGTCCTCGACCTGGTCAAGAGCTACGGCGAAGCCGTCGAACGCCTCGAAACCGGCGGCTTCTCCATCACCCCCGAACTCACCAAGCACGGCCGCGGCGAACGCGTCCACCGCTACCACGGCAGAGTCCACATCACCGCCGAACTCGCCGACTTCACTACCCTCGGCGAACTCACCACCCGCCTCGCCGACCTCGAACTCACCCGCGTCGACGGCCCCTGGTGGGCGCTCCGACCCGACTCGCCCGTCCACCGCCAGGCCCGCCAGCAAGCCGTACGCGAAGCCGTCCAACGCGCACGGGAATACGCCGAAGCACTCGGCACCACCCTCGCCGCCCTGGTGGAACTCGCCGACATCGGCGCCGAGAACGCCGAGACCTACGGATCCCCCCAGCGCCGTATGCGCTCCATGTCCCTCGCGGGCGCAGCCGCCGAGGACACCGCCGCCGCACCCCTCGACCTCGAACCCCAACGGCAACACGTCTACGCCCAGGTCAACGCCCGCTTCACCATGGCACCCCCGACCCTGTGACCCGACCCCGGAATTCACCGATTCGAACGCTCATTGGAGCACCACACCGCACATTCAAGCCTTGTCAATAACCCTTCACCCAAAGGTTGTTGAGTAGTCATGCACGGCCAATTCCCTACCCGCCGGTAAGGCCTAGGCTCAAACCATGCGCCGAGCAAAAATCGTCTGTACATTGGGCCCCGCCACCGACTCGTACGACCAGATCAAAGCCCTGGTCGAAGCCGGAATGGACGTAGCCCGCTTCAACCTCAGCCACGGCACCCACGCCGAACACGAGGAGCGCTTCCAGCGGGTCCGAAAGGCCGCTGAAGAGACCGGCCGCAGCATCGGAATGCTCGCCGACCTTCAAGGCCCGAAGATCAGACTCGGCCGATTCACCGAAGGCCCCGTACTCCTTGAACGCGGAGACACCTTCACCATCACCGTCGAAGACGGCGCCGAAGGCGACCGCCAGTCCTGCGGCACCACCTACGCGGGCCTCGCCACCGACGTCACCCCCGGTGAACGCGTCCTCGTCGACGACGGCAAGGTCTGCCTCGAAGTCACCTCCGTCGACGGCCCCCGCGTCCACACCAAGGTCGTCGAAGGCGGCATGGTCTCCGACCACAAGGGCCTCAACCTCCCCGGAGTTGCCGTCTCCGTCCCCGCCCTCTCCGACAAGGACGAGGCCGACCTCCGCTGGGCGCTGCGCGCCGGCTTCGACGTGATCGCCCTGTCCTTCGTCCGCAGCGGCAAGGACATCGACGACGTCCACCGCATCATGGACGAGGAAGGCCACCGCCTCCCCGTCATCGCCAAGGTCGAGAAACCCCAGGCGGTCGAGGCCATCGACGACATCGTCGCCGCCTTCGACGGCATCATGGTGGCCCGCGGCGACCTCGGCGTCGAAATGCCCCTCGAACAGGTCCCGATCGTCCAGAAGCGCGCGATCAAACTGGCCAAGCGCAACGCCAAGCCGGTCATCGTCGCCACCCAGATGCTCGACTCGATGATCGAGAACTCCCGCCCGACAAGGGCCGAGGCCTCCGATGTGGCGAACGCGGTCATCGACGGCACGGACGCGGTGATGCTGTCCGGCGAGACCAGCGTCGGCAACTACCCCATCGCGACCGTCACCACGATGGCCCGCATCGTCGAAGCGGCGGAGGAAGACATCCTCGCCAAGGGCCTGCCCCCACTGACCGAACGCAACAAGCCCCGCACCCAGGGCGGCGCGGTCGCCCGGGCCGCCGCCGAGATGGGCGATTTCCTCGGCGCGAAGTACCTGGTGGCCTTCACCCAATCCGGCGACACGGTACGGCGGTTGTCGCGCTACAGGTCCCCCATCCCCGTGATGGCCTTCACCCCCGACCCGGCCACCCGCGCCCAACTCACCCTCACCTGGGGCGTGGAGACCATCCTCGGCCCCCATGTCGACTCCACCGACGCGATGGTCGACCAGGTCGACGAACTCCTCCTCAAGTACGGCCGCTGCCAGAAGGGCGACATCGTCGTCATCACCGCGGGTTCACCGCCCGGGGTGGCCGGCTCGACCAACCTCGTCCGTGTGCACCATGTCGGCGAGGATGACAGTCCCAAGTAGCGGCGGGGGGTCAGTGTTTGGGGCCTACGTGGGTATCCATTAGGGCTACTGAGGCTTTGCGGGCGACGGAGATATCGAAAGGGTCGCTGCCGCGGGCCAGGGTGGTCCATCCGACGCCGACCTTATCGAGGGTGTCGGTGAAGAGTTTCCGGATGTCGTCGGACTTGTTGGTGAAGAAATATCGGGGGTATTCGTAGCGCTTGCGCTCACCGGCGACGATGCGAGTCGTCCAGTTGGTGATGCGGCAGCCGTCGGAGTGGATGAGGCCCCGGATGAACTCCCAGGGGTGGGCGTCGACGATGTCCTGCTGCCAGAGTTCGAGGGCTATTCGGCGGTCGTGTTTCTTGCCGGGGCCGTGCTGGGGAAAGAGGCACCACAGGTGCATGGAGTACAGCTTCACCTCGTGGCACCCCTTCCGCCGGACTCTGCAAACGGAGTTTCCGGGGAACACCGAGCGCATGGCTTTCTCGCACTCGTCCATGAGTCCGGGATGTGCGTCGGCGCATGTGATCGACAGGCTGGGTGATCGCATGGCGCGGTTCTGGATGATGTGGCCGTCGCCCAGGTAGAGGCCGAGAAGGTAGGAGTAGGCCGGAAGGTCCAGCGCTCCGTCGCATCGGGGGCATTGAGGGGGGATGCGCCCTGGGCACTCGCCCCGCTTCGCGCGGTCCACGTGTTTCCAGTAACTGATGGTGCCGAGTGGGATGTTGAACTGACGAGCCACGTCCGCATTCTTCGCGCCGTCGCGCAGCAACATCAGGGCCTGCTGTCGCACCTGCGTGCCATGAGAGAAAATGTGCGCACTCTGTGTGAGTGATCGTCGCGACGCGCAACAAAAAGCGGAGGTTCACGCGAACGTGAAACTCCGCTTTTATGATCCGACCTTCGAACCTAAGGAAAAGTGCCCCGGGTGGGACTCGAACCCACACTGGATGCTGTTTGAGAGCACTGCCTGCTACCGATTGGGCTACCGGGGCCTAACGAATCGAAGGTTTACCTCGACCCGCTGCCCGACCACCTTACCGCAGCTAGGTACGCTCTTGGGAGCAGCACCCCGCCCTGAACGAGGAGCCCCCGTGACCGCCCCCGAGTCGCCCCAGCCCGTAGACGCGCCCGACGACGACAAGTCGCACGTGCCTCCGCTGACGACCCGTGTCGTCATCGCCGAGGACGAGGCCCTGATCCGGCTCGATCTCAAAGAGATGCTCGAAGAAGAGGGGTACACCGTCGTCGGTGAGGCCGGTGACGGTGAGCAGGCCGTCGAGCTGGCCCGTGAGCACAAGCCCGACCTCGTGATCCTCGATGTGAAGATGCCCAAGCTGGACGGCATCTCCGCAGCCGAGAAGATCGCCGAGGAGGGCATCGCGCCCGTACTGATGCTCACCGCCTTCTCGCAGCGCGACCTCGTCGAGCGGGCCAGGGACGCCGGTGCGATGGCGTACCTCGTGAAGCCGTTCAGCAAGAGTGACGTCGTACCGGCGATCGAGATGGCCGTCTCACGTTTCACGGAGCTGAAGCAGCTGGAGCAGGAGGTCGCCGACCTCACCCTGCGGCTGGAGACCCGCAAGCTGGTCGACCGCGCGAAGTCGATCCTGCAGACCGAGTACGGGCTGTCCGAGCCCGCCGCGTTCCGGTGGATCCAGAAGACGTCGATGGACCGTCGGATGTCGATGCAGCAGGTCGCCGAGGCGGTCATCCAGGACGCCGACGAGAAGAAGTCCTCGAAGGGCTGACAGCCACGGCAGTGACTACGACGAGGCCCGCGCCCCCAGCTTCGGGGGCGCGGGCCTCGTCGTAGAAATGCAGGCGAAAGGCGACGACTCAGTCCTCGCCGAGGTACGCCTTCCGTACCGACTCGTCGTGCAGCAGGTCCTCGCCCGAGCCGGAGAGGACGATGTTGCCGACCTCCATGACATGGCCGTGGTCGGCGAGGGAGAGTGCCGCCTGGGCGTTCTGCTCGACGAGGAGGATCGTCGTGCCCGACGCCTTCAGCTCCACGATCGTCGCCATGATCTTCTGCATCATGATCGGGGAGAGGCCCATGGACGGCTCGTCCAGCATCAGCAGTTTCGGCTGGGACATGAGCGCGCGGCCCATCGCCAGCATCTGCTGCTCGCCGCCCGAGAGGGTTCCCGCGGCCTGCTTACGACGCTCTCCGAGGATGGCGAAGAGATCGTAGGCGCGCTGGATGTCCTTGTCGATGCCGGCTTTGTCGCTGCGGAGGAACGCGCCCAGTCGGAGGTTGTCCTCGATCGTCATGCGGGGGAAGATGTGCCGCCCCTCGGGGGAGTGTGCGAGGCCGAGGGAGACGATCTGGTGGGCAGGGGTCTTCTTCAGGGACTTGCCGTCGAACTTGATCTGGCCGCCGACGGGCTTGAGCAGACCGGAGAGGGTGCGCAGGGTGGTGGTCTTGCCGGCGCCGTTGGTGCCGATGAGGGTGACGACCTCGCCGGCTTCGACCTTGAAGGAGATTCCCTTGACGGCTTCGATCTTGCCGTAGGCGACGCGGAGGTCCTCGACCTCAAGCAGTGCGGTCATCGGTCGTTCTCCTTGCCGGGCGCGGCGTCCGTCGTGGTGTCGGAGTGCGCCTCGGCGGCATCGACCTCGGCGGCTTCTTCGGCGCCGGGGGCGCCTTCGAAGGGCTCTCCGAGGTAGGCGGCGATGACGCGTTCGTCGCCCTGGACGGTGGCGCTGTCGCCTTCGACGAGTTTTTCGCCTTGGACGAGTACGGCTACGCGGTCGCAGAGGTTGAAGATGAACCGCATGTCGTGCTCGATGACGAGGATGGCGATGCCCATGTCGCGGATGGCGAAGACGAGTTCCTCCGTCGCCCGTGTCTCCTGCGGGTTCATGCCGGCGGTCGGTTCGTCCAGCAGCAGCAGGCCTGGTTCGCTGGCCAGCGCTCGCGCGATCTCAAGCTTGCGCTGTTCCCCGTAGGGGAGGTTGCGGGCGAGGTGTTCGGCTTTGGCGTCGAGGCCGATGAACTCAAGGAGTTCCATGGCGCGTTCACGGGAGGCCTTTTCCGCGCGGTGGAAGCCGGGGCCGCGCAGGACGGCGGACCAGAAGCCTTCCTTCGTACGGGTGTGGCGGCCGACGAGGACGTTCTCCAGGACCGTCATGTTGGCGAACAGACGGATGTTCTGGAAGGTCCGTGCGATGCCGGCTGCGGTGACCTTGAAGGACTTGGGGGGCAGGACGTTGTCCTTGTAGCGGACTTCGCCCTCGGTGGGGATGTAGAGGCCGGTGAGGCAGTTGAAGAAGGTGGTCTTGCCGGCGCCGTTGGGGCCGATGAGGCCGACGATTTCGCCGCTGTTGACGGTGAGGTCGACGTTGCGTACGGCGGTGAGGCCGCCGAAGCGCATGGTCACGCCGCGGGCGTCGAGGACGACCTGGCCGGGGGCGTTGGCGCCCGGTGTGCTGCCCTGGGTGGTGGTGTCGGTAGTCATGTGTGGTCAGGCCCCTGTCTTGCTGAGGACTGTGGGTGCTTCGGCCTCTTCGTGGAATTCCAGTTGGCGGCGCCGGTTGGCGACGAGGCCCTCGGGTCGGAAGCGCATCAGGAGGATGAGTGCGACGCCGAAGGCGAAGAGTTGGTAGTCCCCGAGGAACTGCAGCTTGTTGGGGATGAGGTAGAGCAGGGAGGCGCCGATGAGGGGGCCGCCGATGGTGCCCATGCCGCCGAGGACGACGGCGGCGAGCAGGAAGGCCGAGTTGGGTGGAATGGGCCCGGCGAACTGGTACTGCTCGGGGGTGACGGTGTAGGTCACGTGGGCCTGGACGGTGCCGGCGAGGCCGGCGAGGGAGGCGCCGACGGCGAAGGCGATGAGTTTGACGCGGAAGCCGTTGATGCCCATGGCGAGGGCGGCTGTCTCGTCCTCGCGGATGGCGACCCAGGCGCGGCCGATGCGGGAGTCGCCGCTGCGTCGGAAGACGAGGACGACGATGGCCGTGATGATCAGCATCAGCAGGAAGTAGTTGGCGAAGCGGCCGATGGTGAAGCCGGCGACGTCATGGGGGGCACCGAGGTCGAAGCCGAGGATGTTCAGGTTCGGGATCGAGGAGATGCCGTTGGAGCCGTTGGTGAGGTCGGGGCCGGAGGTTCCGTCCAGGTTGTTGGCCGTGATGCGGAAGATCTCACCGAAGCCGAGCGTCACGATGGCGAGGTAGTCGCCGCGCAGGCGCAGGGTGGGGGCCCCGATGAGGACGCCGAAGACGAGGGAGGCGGCTGCTCCGACGAGGGCGGCGGCCCAGAACGGGAAGTGCACGTGGAAGGGGGAGCTGGGGGAGCCGGAGACGAGGGCCGCGGCGTAGGCGCCGACGCCGAGGAAGGCGACGTAGCCGAGGTCGAGGAGGCCGGCGAGGCCGACGACGATGTTGAGGCCGAGGGCGACGGTGGCGAAGATCAGGATGTAGACGCCGATGGTCGCGTACTGGTCGTCGGTCTGGGTGAAGGGGAAGAGGGCGGCGGCGATGAAGGCGCCGAAGACGGTGATGTTCTGGTGCCGTCCGGTGATCTGCGTGGCCTGGGCGACGAGGCCGGCCTTGTTGAGGGCGGCGAAGCAGAAGCCGGCGGTGATGAGGAAGCCGATGAAGAGTTCGTCGTACTGGGTGCCGATGCCGTAGGTGAAGACCAGCAGGCCCAGGGCCATGACGGCGACGATGACGAGGATTTCGACGGAGGCCGGGAGTTTGCCGACGGGGCGGGGGGAGCCGGCGGCGAAGGCTGCCTTGACGGTCTCCCATTTGTGGGAGGCGTCGTTCTTGAACTTCTCCCAGGAGGTGTCGTCGGGGTCGATCGGGTCGGGCGTGGGCTTCTCGAAGGGGAGGGCCAGGGCGCCGACGAGGGCGGCGAGGGTGCCGATGGCGACGATGAAGGCGCCGGGGTCGAGGTTGACGACGCCGCCGAGTTCGTCGCTGATGGCGATGACCGTGTACCAGGCGGTGGCGAAGGTGGCGAGGGCGGCGAACCTGAGGGCCGCGTAGCCGCCGGCGGGGACGACGTGGCGCAGGCCCTTGATGCCGTGGGCGGCCAGGGCGAAGAGGGTCGTGAGGGCGCCGCCGATGAGGACGAGGATCTGCAGGCCGCCCGGGTAGCCGTAGACGGTGAGGTCGCCGGGGAAGTCGGAGGTCCAGGTCCACGACATGAACGTGGAGATGACGGTGAGTACGGCGCCGGCGGTGGTGAGGACGCGGGCGATGTGCGGGGGGATGCCGATGAGGCCGCTCTGGGGGGCCTCGGCGGGGGTGTCCGGGGTCTTGGGTGCGGTGGTCTGTGTGGTCATCGGTGTCACGCCCTGTCCGCGACGCGCTCGCCGAGCAGGCCCTGGGGCCTGAAGAGGAGCACGAGGATGAGGAGCACGAAGGCCCATACGTCTGCCCAGGACTGGCTGCCGAACTGCTCCATGCCGGGGATGTTGGCGATGTAGGCGGAGGCGAGGGTCTCGGCGACGCCGAGGACGATTCCGCCGATCATGGCGCCGTAGATGTTGCCGATGCCGCCGAGGACGGCCGCGGTGAAGGCCTTGAGGCCGAGGATGAAGCCCATTCGGAAGTTGATCTCGCCGTACTTGAGACCGTAGGCGACGCCTCCGATGGCGGCGAAAGTGGCACCGAGGGCGAAGGCGACCACGATGATGCGGTCGGTGTTGATGCCCATGAGCTTGGCGGTGTCGGGATCCTGGGCGGTGGCCTGCATGCCGCGTCCGGTGCGGGTCTTCATGACGAAGTAGGCGAGGACGGCCATGCTGATGGGTGCGGCGGCGAGCAGGAAGATGTCACCGGTCTGGATGGTGATGTCGCCGAAGTTGAAGGGGCCGCCGTCGATCTGGGGGAAGGTCCGGGCCGACTTCGCGTCGGGGTACCAGGCCCAGACCGCCTGCTGGAGGGCGAGCGAGAGGCCGATGGCGGTGATGAGCGGGGCGAGGCGGGGGGCGTTTCGCAGGGGGCGGTAGGCGAACCGTTCCGCTCCCACGGCGACCGTTAGGGCGACGATGATGGCGCCGATGAGCATCAGCGGCAGGGCGATCCACATGGACGTGCCGTTGGGCAGCACGTACGTGTAGACCGTCAGAGCGCCGAACGCTCCGGTCATGAAGATCTCGCCGTGGGCGAAGTTGATGAGCTGGACGATGCCATAGACCATCGTGTAGCCGATGGCGACCAGCCCATACATGGATCCCAGTAGCAGGCCGTTGACCAGCTGCTGCGGCAGTTCGTTCACCGCATGTCCTCCGAGACTATTTCGGATGCTTTCGACGGATGGGGCCGGATGTGAGAACGCGCGGGGCGCCTGTGGAACAGCGCCCCGCGCGGCTCGTGAGTGGTGCGGGAGGGTCAGCCGGTGAAGGTGCCGGACTTGACGGCCGCCCAGGCACCGTTCTTGACGGCGTAGACGGTGAGCTGCTTGTTGGTGGCGTCACCGAACTCGTCGAAGGAGACCTTGCCGGTCACTCCGTCGAAGGAGACGTTCTGCATGGCGGCGGTGACCTTGGCACGAGCGTCCGAGGGCAGCTTGCCGTTGTTGGCGTCGACGACCGACTTCACGGCCTGGATGATGGCCCAGGCCGAGTCGTAGGAGTAGCCGCCGTAGGCGCCGTACTGCTCGGAGTAGCCGGCGGCCTTGTAGTCGGCGACGAACTTCTTGGCGGAGTCGAGGGTCTCGACGGGCGCGCCGACGGAGGTGGCGAGGTCACCGGTGCTGTTGGTGCCGGCCAGCTTGATGAAGGCCGGGTCGAAGATGCCGTCGCCGCCGGCGAGCGGGATGTTGGCGCCCGCGGCCTTGATCTGCTTGCTGAGCGGGCCGGCCTGCGGGTACTCGCCGCCGTAGTAGACGGCTTCGGCGCCGGAGTTCTTGACCTGGGTGGCGACCGAGGAGAAGTCCTTGGTGTCGGGGTTGATGTGCTGGGTGCCCACGACGGTGCCGCCGAGCTTCTTGAACTCTTCGGTGAAGGTGGCGGCGAGGCCGGCGCCGTAGGTCTTCTTGTCGTCGATGACGAAGACCTTCTTCTTCTTCGCCGTGTTGTAGACGTACTCGGCAGCGAACGGGCCCTGGATGGCGTCCGTGGTCGCGGTGCGGAAGTACGACTTGAACTGGCGGACCTTCGTGGTCTGCCAGTTGGCGCCCTGGGTCAGGTCCGGGCTGGTGTTGGCCGGGGAGACCTCGACCAGCTTGGCGTCGTCGAAGACCTTCTGCATGGACTGGGCCACGGAGGAGTTCAGGGGGCCGACGACACCGAGGACGCTCTTGTCGGCGACGAGGGCGGAGGCGTTCTGCTGGCCGGAGGAGGCCTGTGCCTGGTCGTCCTTGGCGACGAGCTTGAAGGTGACGCCGTCGACGGCCTTGGTCTTGTTGGCCGTCTTGACGGCGAGGTCGGCCGAGTTCTTGATGCCCAGACCCAGTGCTGACAGGTCGCCGGTCAGCGGGGCGTCGACTCCGATGGTGACGGTGGTGCCAGAGCTGTCGCTACTGCTCTTGCTGTTGTCCCGGGAGCCGCAGGCGGTGAGGGTCAGAGCTCCGGTGGTGAGAACGGAGGTAAGAATCACCAGAGAACGCTGTCGCACAATCTGTCCTTTCCGCAGGCACAGTCGCCCCTGTGGGGGCTGCGGGTGCTGCGCTGGTACCGAACTCCCGATGGAGCGGTGACTGGCCGTGACTCTAAGCCCGGTGTGAGGGCATGAGCATCGTCGTGCGCTGGCTTGTGACTTTCTTGTTATGACGTGCCGGTTGGCGACCTTCACGGAAGGAGGGTCTCAGCCGTTTTGGCGGAATTTCCCCTCAGTCCACATTTTGAGAACGTGCACTTCCGCTTGGTTGTGGGCCTGGCCTGGCGTTTGTCGCGTCGCAGGCGGCATGGAGAAGTCGGGAAAGGTCCTTGGAGTAGGCGCTCCCGAAGATGAAACTGTTGTGTTGTATTGCGCGCGTGTTACGCAGCGTTACGTCCAGAAAGGGAAGGTCGGCATTCAGGGGCAGGCCGGAACAGTCGGAAACGGTTACCTCTACCGTGATGCGGCGTGTTGCCCCGGCGTTGACGGTGAAGGACGGTTCGGGCGTGGCCTGGGCGGTGAGCCCGTCGAAGGCGGCGCCGGTGACGCGCAGGGTGACGGGAGGTCCGGTGTTGACGGACACGGCGAAGCGGAAGAAGCCGCTGGCGGTGGGGAAGTCGGTGGTCTGGGCGAGTCCGAGGTACCGCCATTGGGTGACGTTGGCCGGCCAGGGCGCGAGCTGCGGCGGGGCCGGGCGGGGTGTGTGGCTCCGCGGCAGCAGCACGACTCCCGTCGCCGCCAGGGCGATCACGCCTGCCGCGAGGGTGGCTTTGCGCGCCCGCGGCGTCAGGGAGTGCCAACGGTCGCTCAGGCGCGGCGAATCGCCGCCGATGATGTCGTAGCTCGCGTCCGTCTCGGGCGAGTCGACGGGCTCGACGGGCCCGATACCACTCATGGCGCCAGCCTCATGGGGAAACGGTAGGGGAGCGGACGGGGTTGGGGAAGGCTGATCACGGCCACGGCGCGCGTCGGGTCAGGCGGCGGCGCCGGGCTTCACGTCCCGCAGCAGACAGGTCAGCCGCGCACTGCACACCCGTCGCCCCTCCTCGTCACTGATCACGATCTCGTACGTCGCCGTCGAGCGGCCCCGGTGCACGGGTGTGGCCACGCCGGTGACCAGGCCGGAGCGGGCGCCGCGGTGGTGGGTGCAGTTCAGGTCGACGCCGACGGCGATCTTCGTGCTGCCGCCGTGCAGCATGGACCCCAGGGAGCCGAGGGTCTCGGCGAGCACGGCGGACGCGCCGCCGTGCAGCAGTCCGTAGGGCTGGGTGTTTCCCTCCACCGGCATGGTGCCGACGACGCGCTCGGCGGACGCCTCCACGATCTCGACGCCCATGCGCGTGCCGAGGTGGCCCCCCGAGAACAGGGCGACCAGGTCGATGCCGAGTGCCGCGTACTCGTCGATGACTTCCTGCGGGAACTTCCCTCGCTGCTGCTCGCCCATGGGACCGGCTCCGTTCGTCTCTCGCCTGACTGGATGGACCTGACGGTCGGCTGAGCAAACGCTCAGTCGGTCGCCGATTGTTCCAGACGTACGACGACGGACTTGCTGGCCGGGGTGTTGCTGGTGTCGGCGGTGGCGTCCAGCGGGACCAGAACGTTGGTCTCGGGGTAGTAGGCGGCGGCGCAGCCCCGCGCGGTCGGGTAGTGCACCACCCGGAAGCCGGGCGCCCGCCGCTCCACGCCGTCCTTCCACTCGCCGACCAGATCGACGTACGACCCGTCGGCGATCCCCAGCCGGTCGGCGTCCTCGGGGTGGACCATGACGACCCGGCGGCCGTTCTTGATGCCCCGGTAGCGGTCGTCGAGGCCGTAGATCGTGGTGTTGTACTGGTCGTGAGAGCGCAGCGTCTGCAACAGCAGGCGCCCTTCGGGGAGTTCGGGGTATTCGACGGGCGCGGCCGTGAAGTTGGCCTTTCCGGTGGCCGTGGGGAAGCGGCGTTCGTCGCGCGGGGCGTGCGGGAGTGCGAAGCCGCCGGGGTGCGCGACACGCTTGTTGAAGTCCTGGAATCCGGGGATCACGCGCGCGATGCGGTCGCGGATCGTCGCGTAGTCCTTCTCGAACTCCTCCCAGGGCGTGCGGGACTCCTCGCCGAGGACGCGGCGGGCGAGGCGGCACACGATGGCCGTCTCGGACAGCAGATCCTTGCTCGCGGGCTCCAGCCGGCCGCGCGAGGCGTGCACCATGCCCATCGAGTCCTCGACGGTCACGAACTGCTCGCCGCCGCCCTGGAGATCGCGCTCGGTGCGTCCCAGGGTGGGCAGGATGAGGGCACGCGCGCCCGTGACGGCGTGCGAGCGGTTCAGCTTCGTCGACACGTGCACGGTGAGGCTGGCGCGCCGCATGGCCGCCTCGGTGACCTCGGTGTCGGGGGAGGCGGACACGAAGTTGCCGCCCATCGCGAAGAACACCTTCGCGTCGCCGTCGCGCAGGGCCCGGATCGCGGCGACCACGTCGTAGCCGTGCTCGCGCGGCGGGGCGAAGCCGAACTCCTTCTCCAGGGCGTCCAGGAACGCGGGCGCGGGGCGCTCGAAGATGCCCATGGTGCGGTCGCCCTGGACGTTGCTGTGGCCGCGCACCGGGCACACGCCCGCGCCCGGGCGGCCGATGTTGCCGCGCAGCAGAAGGAAGTTGACGACCTCGCGGATGGTCGGCACGGCGTGCTTGTGCTGGGTGAGGCCCATCGCCCAGCACACGATGGTGCGCTCGGAGGCGAGCACCATCTCCAGGGTCTTCTCGATCTCCGGGCGGGTCAGCCCGGTCGCGAGGAGCGTCTCGTCCCAGTCGGCGTCCCGCGCGGTGGCGGCGAACTCCTCGTAGCCGTGGGTGTGTTCGCGCACGAACTCCGTGTCGACGGCACCCTCGGTCTCAAGGACGAGCTTGTTGAGGAGGCGGAAGAGGGCCTGGTCGCCGCCGATGCGGATCTGCAGGAACAGGTCGGTGAGGGCGGCGCCCTTGAGCATGCCCTGCGGGGTCTGCGGGTTCTTGAACTTCTCCAGGCCCGCCTCGGGCAGCGGGTTGACGCTGATGATCTTCGCGCCGTTGGCCTTGGCCTTCTCCAGGGCGGAGAGCATGCGCGGGTGGTTGGTGCCCGGGTTCTGGCCGGCGACGACGATCAGGTCGGCCTGGTAGATGTCCTCCAGCAGGACGCTGCCCTTGCCGATGCCGATTGTCTCGTTCAGCGCGGAACCGGACGACTCGTGGCACATGTTCGAGCAGTCCGGCAGGTTGTTGGTGCCGAGCTCCCGCGCGAACAACTGGTACAGGAACGCGGCCTCGTTGCTGGTGCGGCCCGAGGTGTAGAAGAGCGCCTCGTCGGGCGAGCCGAGGGCGGCGATCTCCTCGGCGACGATGTCGAAGGCACGCTCCCAGGTGACCGGTTCGTAGCGCTCGGCCCCTTCGGGGAGATACATGGGGTGCGTGAGACGCCCTTGTTGCCCCAGCCAGTAGCCGCTGCGGGTCGCGAGATCGGCCACCGGATGGGCGGCGAAGAACTCGGGGGTGACCCGGCGCAGGGTGGCCTCCTCGGCGACCGCCTTCGCGCCGTTCTCGCAGAACTCCGCCGCGTGCCGGTGGTCCGGCTCCGGCCAGGCGCAGCCCGGGCAGTCGAAGCCGTCCTTCTGATTGACCCGCAGCAGCGTCAGCGCGGTGCGCTTCACACCCATCTGCTGCTGGGCGATGCGCAGCGTGTGCCCGATCGCCGGGAGGCCGGCCGCGGCATGCTTCGGCTCGGTGACCTGCGGGGCGTCCTGGACCGGATCGCCCTTGGGCGGCTTCGTGGCCATCGCGGGCCCTCCTTCGCTGGCACATGTGCACTAGATCTCCGATCCTCGCACGCGGCACCGACAACGCCGAGGTCGGTTCGTGGGCTCAATGGTTTCGGTCTGTGTGCGAGGCGTGGGGTGGGACGGGGTGGGCTTGTCCGGCTCCTCGCTGCGGCGGGCAGGGGTGCGTTCGACCGCGTCCGCCGCCGCGACGGAGACTCCGGCCACCTCTCACGCGACCGCCGTGCCTCCCGGCCACGCCGTCCGACGCGACGACCGTGACCCCGACTGTCAGTGGGGCGTGGCAGGATCGGGGTCGTGGCAGAAACAGCATCGAAGAAGACCGACAAGACCTCCGGCGGAGACCGTCCACGGCTGATGCTGATGGACGGGCACTCGCTGGCCTACCGCGCGTTCTTCGCGCTGCCCGCGGAGAACTTCACGACCGCGACGGGCCAGCCGACGAACGCGATCTACGGCTTCGCGTCGATGCTGGCCAACACCTTGCGTGACGAGGCGCCGACGCACTTCGCGGTGGCCTTCGACGTGTCCCGCAAGACCTGGCGCTCCGAGGAGTTCACCGAGTACAAGGCGAACCGCTCCAAGACCCCGGACGAGTTCAAGGGGCAGGTCGAGC
Organism: Streptomyces sp. W16; assembly: GCF_033194735.1. Classification (NCBI taxonomy): domain Bacteria; kingdom Bacillati; phylum Actinomycetota; class Actinomycetes; order Kitasatosporales; family Streptomycetaceae; genus Streptomyces; species Streptomyces sp. W16. The sequence goes on along the minus strand of NZ_JAWOAI010000119.1, from coordinate 2,770 downwards.
TGATCGGCGAGCTGCTCGACACGATGCATGTCTCCCGGTTCGCGGTCGACGGCTTCGAGGCCGACGACGTCATCGCCACGCTCGCCACCCAGGCCGAGGCCGAGGGTTTCGACGTGCTGATCGTCACCGGCGACCGGGACTCCTTCCAACTGGTGTCCGAGCACACCACGGTGCTCTACCCGACGAAGGGCGTCTCCGAGCTGACCCGGTTCACTCCGGAGAAGGTCGTCGAGAAGTACGGGTTGACGCCCGCCCAGTACCCCGACTTCGCGGCCCTGCGCGGCGACCCGTCCGACAACCTCCCGGGCATCCCCGGCGTCGGCGAGAAGACCGCCGCGAAGTGGATCAACCAGTTCGGTTCGTTCGCCGAGTTGGTCGAGCGCGTCGACGAGGTCAAGGGCAAGGCCGGACAGAACCTCCGCGACCACCTGGACGCCGTCAAGCTCAACCGCCGCCTGACCGAGATGGTCAAGGACGTCGAACTGCCCAAGACGGTCGTCGACCTGGAGCGCGCTCCGTACGACCGCACGGCCCTCGCGATGGTTCTCGACACCCTGGAGATCCGCAACCCCTCGCTGCGCGAGCGACTCCTGGCCGTAGACCCGGGCAACGAGGAGGCCGACGCGACCCCGCCCGCCGAGAGCGGTGTCGCGGTCGACGGCTCGGTCCTCGGCACCGGCGAACTGACCGGCTGGCTGGCCGACTACGGCACCGAGCCCCTCGGCGTCGCCACCGTCGACACCTGGACGCTCGGCTCCGGTTCGGTGACAGAGGTCGCGCTCGCCACCGCCGGGGGACCGGCCGCCTGGTTCGACCCCGCCGAACTGGACGAGAGCGACGAGAACGCGTTCGCGGCCTGGCTGGCCGACGCCGACCGACCCAAGGTGTTCCACAACGCCAAGGGCGCCATGCGGGTCTTCGCCGAGCACGGCTGGACCATCGCCGGCATCTCCATGGACACCGCGCTCGCCGCCTACCTGGTCAAGCCCGGCCGCCGCTCCTTCGACCTGGACGTGCTGTCCCTGGAGTACCTCGGCCGCGAGCTGGCCCCCGCCGCCACGGCCGACGGGCAGCTGGCCTTCGGCGCGGACGACGGCGCCGAGGCGGACGCCCTGATGGTGCAGGCCCGCGCGATCCTCGACCTGGGCGACGCCTTCGGGGAGCGCCTCCAGGAGGTCGGCGCGGCGGACCTGCTCCGTGACATGGAGCTGCCCACCTCGATCCTGCTGGCCCGCCTGGAGCGGTACGGCATCGCGGCCGACAAGGCGCACCTCGAAGCCATGGAGCAGATGTTCGCCGGCGCCGTGCAGCAGGCGGTGAAGGAGGCGCACGCGGCAGCCGGACACGAGTTCAACCTCGGTTCGCCCAAGCAGCTACAGGAAGTCCTCTTCGGCGAACTCGGCCTGCCCAAGACCAAGAAGACGAAGACCGGCTACACGACCGACGCGGACGCCCTGGCCTGGCTCGCCAACCAGACCGAGAACGAACTGCCGGTCATCATGCTCCGCCACCGCGAACAGGCGAAGCTGCGCGTCACCGTCGAGGGCCTGATCAAGACGATCGCGACGGACGGCCGTATCCACACCACGTTCAACCAGACGGTCGCGGCGACGGGCCGTCTGTCGTCGACGGACCCGAACCTGCAGAACATCCCGGTCCGCACGGACGAGGGCAGGGCGATCCGCCGGGGCTTCGTGGTGGGCGAAGGCTTCGAATCGCTCATGACCGCGGACTACAGCCAGATCGAACTCCGCGTGATGGCCCATCTCTCCGAGGACGAGGGTCTGTTGGAGGCGTTCAACTCGGGCGAGGACCTGCACACCACGGTCGCCTCCCAGGTGTTCTCCGTCGAGGGCTCGGCGGTGGACGCGGAGATGCGCCGCAAGATCAAGGCGATGTCGTACGGCCTCGCCTACGGCCTCTCCGCGTTCGGCCTCTCCCAGCAGCTCAACATCGACGCGGGCGAGGCACGGGTCCTGATGGACACGTACTTCGAGCGCTTCGGCGGCGTACGGGACTATCTGCGCCGCGCGGTCGACGAGGCGCGGGCCACGGGCTACACGGCGACCCTCTTCGGGCGCCGCCGCTACCTCCCCGACCTCAACAGCGACAACCGCCAACGCCGAGAGGCCGCCGAGCGGATGGCGCTCAACGCCCCCATCCAGGGCACCGCGGCGGACATCGTCAAGATGGCCATGCTCAAGGTGGACACCGCCCTGCGCGAGGCCGACCTCAAGTCCCGCATGCTCCTCCAGGTCCACGACGAAATCGTCCTGGAGATCGCCCCCGGCGAACGAGCGGCCACGGAAGAACTCGTCCGCCACGAGATGGCGGGCGCGGTACACCTCCGGGCGCCGCTCGACGTCTCGGTGGGCGTGGGGCCGGACTGGGAGTCGGCAGCGCACTAGCCTCCGGCGGTGCGGCGGTGACACGAGGTGAGCCGTTCGTCCGAGCTTGCCTCGTCTCTCCGCCGCAACGGCGCGCACCCACCACGGCGCATCCCGGCGGTGCCGAACCAACCGCACACCCCTCCCGGGCCGCCCGCAGGGCACCGCCCGCCTCTCACCCCGGTCGGCACACCTCCCCGGCAACAGAAACCCCCCGCCCAACCCTCGGAGGACCCGTCACCCGCGTGGCCCCCGCGGAGGCGCACCTCGCCCCCGGGGACCGTAAGGATGCGGGCATGGGTATACGCATGCTCCATCGCCGGTCGGGCCGGGCACGGACGCAGGCGCAGGCAGCGGGCGCCGCTGCCGCACCGGTCACGCCC